>CAXTTU010000335.1:0-3569 GCA_964247225.1 uncultured Sphingomonas sp.
TGCGCGATGCCGATGATGTCGCGCATCATCAGCACGGAGGGGATGGCGCTCGCCTGGATCGGCGTCGGCTCGGAATAGCCGGACTCGCCGACCGCGCGCAGCAGTTCGTCTGACAGGCCGAGATCGGCGAAGCTCATGCAAATAGATACCGCAAAGGAGGGCATCGCGACCGCTCGCGCTCCGTCAAGCCCTTCTGCGCTAAGCGCCGGAAAGTCAAGGTTCAGCGCCAGCGCTCCGCGACCAGCTTGCGGAAGTCGCGGATCGGGCACACCGCGCCGGAGCGCGAGCGGATCGCGTCGCGCTTGGCGCACACCTTCCCGTCCGCGTTCCGGACGACGTAGAAGCCGTTGTAGAAATCGAGCGAGGGGCAATCGCGGTCGAGCCGGGCGCGCAGCCGCTTGCCGTCCGCCATCGCGAAATCGACCGAGTCCGATGCGCCGATCGCCGCCCCGCCGATGTCGCCCGCGCCGATACAATGCGGCCCGCCCTTCTCCTTCCAGCGCAGGATAGGCGCATCCGGGTCGGCGCGCCCGCGCGGGGCAGGTCGGAGCCGCGCGATGCGGATCACGATCCGCTCGTGAAACGACCAGTGCGTCGCCGCCGGGGTATCGCCCGCGATCGCCGGGGCCGCCGCGAGCAGCGCAAGAAGAAGGGCCGGGCGGAGCGACATTGCGGGACCGGGGCTGTAGGCCAGAGGATTGAACGCGGGATGAACTTTGCTTCACGCTGCCCTAGACTGCGCGGATGTCCGACCCGCAAGCCTTCCTCGCCGACCTGCTGCCCGTGCTCGGCCCCAAGGGGCTGACGACCGAGGCTGCGGACCTTCAGCCGTGGCTCATCGACTGGCGGCGGCGTTACACGGGGAAGGCGGTGGCGTTGTTGTCGCCTGCCTCGACCGACGAGGTCGCTGCCGTCGTGCGCGCGGCGGCGAGGCATCGCGTCGCGCTGGTGCCGCAGGGCGGGAACACGTCGATGGTCGGCGGCGCGACGCCGTTGCCGGGCGGCGGCGCGGCGGTGCTGTCGCTCAGGCGGATGAACGGGGTGCGGAGCCTCGACGCGGAGGCGGGGCTGGCGGTGGCGGAAGCGGGGGTGATCCTCGCCGATCTCCATGCCGCGGCGGCGAAGCGGGGGAGGCGCTTTCCGCTGACGCTGGGCGCGCGCGGGTCGGCGACGATCGGCGGGCTGGTATCGACCAACGCGGGCGGCACGCAGGTGCTGCGCTGGGGAACGATGCGTGGGCTGGTCGCGGGCGTGGAGGCGGTGCTGGCGACGGGCGAAGTGTATGACGGGCTGGCCGCGCTCCGAAAGGACAATCGCGGCTATGACCTGACGCAGTTGCTGATCGGCGCGGAGGGCACGCTCGGAGTCGTCACCGCCGCGACACTCCGCCTCGCGCCCGCGATCACCGCGCGCGGGGTTGCGTGGGTGGGGTTGGGGAGCCCCGCCGACGCGCTGACGCTGCTCCGGCGGTTGCAGCGCGAGACGGAGGCGGTGGAGAGTTTCGAGCTGCTTCCGGCGGAGTCGCTCGCCGCGGTGCTCGCGCATGTGGCGGGCGCGCGCGCGCCCCTGGCGGGGCGGCACGCGTGGCACGTCCTGATCGAGGCGGTCGCGACCGGCCCCGACATGGAGCCGCCCGCCGACTTGCTCGCGCGCCTGCTCGCCCCGGCGCTGGAAGACGGCCTCGCCGCCGACGCGACGATCGCGGCGGGCGAGGCGCAGGCGGAGGCGTTCTGGCGGTTGCGCGACGCCATCTCCGATGCCGAGCGCGCACAAGGCCCCGCGACGCAGCATGACGTCGCCGTGCCGGTCGATGCCATGCCGCGCTTCATGGTCGAGGCCGCCGCCGCGTGCGACGCGCGCTTCCCCGGCACGCACGCGAGCGGATTCGGGCATCTGGGCGACGGCAACGTCCACTTTCACGTCCGCGCGCGCGCCGGCGTAGACGCGGCACGCTGGTATGCGGAGGACGCGCCTATCGTGACCCGCTTCGTCCACGATCTCGTCGTCGCGGCGAGGGGCACCATCTCCGCCGAACACGGCATCGGCCAGATGAAGCGCGACGAGCTCGAACGGCTGACCAGCCCCGCCAAGCTCGGCGCGATGCGCGCGATCAAGGCGGCGCTCGACCCGCTCGGCCTGTTTAACCCCGGCAAGCTGCTTGCACCCGCCCCGGCGGACGCATAGGGCCGCGCGCGACCGTAATCCATGTTTGGAGTTTTTCGCCGATGGCCAGCATGGCCCCCGCTTTGCCGCTATTCTACAATGGCCTGGAGCCGCTGTCGTCCGACACCCACCGCGACTGGAAGCTGCGCCAGCGCGATTCCGCGCCGTTCCTCGTCGGCCAGCACGCGATCCCCGTCACGGTGGAGGAGTTCCCGCTGGTGCAGCGGCATTACCCGATCGTGTTCTCGGTCGGCGACGACGCGGTGCCGCTCGCGCTGCTCGGCCTAAACGAGGGCGTGAACACGTTCGTGGGCGAGGACGGGCGTTTCTCGGAGAACGTCTACGTTCCGGCGTACATCCGCCGCTATCCGTTCATGCTCGCCAAGCTGCGCCCCGAAGCAGACGAGCTGAGCCTGTGTTTCGACCCCACCGCCGATGTGATCGGCGCGTTCGACGAGGGCCAGCCGCTGTTCGATGCGGGACAGCCGAGCGAGGTGCTCAAGGAGATCCTCAGCTATAACGAGATGTTCGAACAGGCCGGGCAGCGCACCGCCGCGTTCATGCGCGAGCTGAAGGAGCTTGGCCTGCTGATGGAGGGCGAGGTCACGATCAATCAGGAGGGCAAGGATCAGCCCTTCATGTACCGCGGCTTTCAGATGGTAAACGAGGAGAAGCTCACCGCGCTCCGCGGCGACCAGTTGCGCAAGATCGCGCAATCGGGGCTGCTCCCGCTCGTCTACGCGCACCTGTTCTCGCTGCAGCTGATGCGCGACATCTTCGCGCGCCAGGCGATGCAGGGCACCGCGCCGGTGCAGGTGCCGACCCTCACCAACTAGGCGGCGACGGCCTGAATCGCGGCACCGAGCGCGGCCTAGAAAAACTTCGCGCGCCGCTCTTGAAGGAACTGGAGGCCGTGCCCATTGTTGTCGGCGTACGGTGTCGTGTCCCCCCTTTCGCGGCGCCGTACGACACGCCCTTTCAGGGCGTGTCTCCTCCCTGAACCTTGGCCACCTCGCGAGTCTCTCGCGGGGTGGTTTTTTATGTGGCCCTATTCCGCCGCGAGCAGCGCGAGGCCGCCCAGCGCCTCATCGCTGAGCGCGTCGAGGATGCCACGCACGATCCGCGCCACCCGGGCGACCCCGGCCGGGTCCGCCCGCTCCAGCGCGCGGTCGAGGTAGAGCGAACGGTCGACCTCCAGCTGGATCGCATGGACGCCCGCATCCGGAGCGCCATGCCGCTCGAGCACATGTCCGCCCGCATAGGGCGCGTTGCGCGCGACCCGCACACCCGAGGACATGGCCGCAAGCTCGGCGCGCTCGACGAAGCGGGGCGACGCGGCGCGCGCATGCCGGTCGCCGATCACCAGCCGCGCCGCGCCCGCGCCCGGCAGCGGCGGCATCGAGTGC
>CAXTTU010000336.1:0-3556 GCA_964247225.1 uncultured Sphingomonas sp.
AAGGGCTTGGTGACGTAATCGTCCGCGCCCGTCTCCAGCCCGCGCACCCGGTCCTCCTCCTCGCCCCGCGCGGTCAGCATGATGATGGGGACGTTGGCGGTGGCGGGCATCCGGCGCAGCTGGCGGCATACTTCCAGTCCCGACAATCCCTCCACCATCCAGTCGAGCAGGACGATATCGGGCGGCGTCTCGCGCGCGAGCAGCAGCGCTTCCTCGCCATCGGGGGTGTGCGCGACAGCGAAGTCCTCGCGCTCGAAATGGAAGCGGAGCAGCTCGGCGAGCGCCGCGTCGTCCTCGACCAGCAGCATCCGCGCTTGCGTCACCGGTCAGGCCAGCGCCGCGCCGCGCTCGCGCTCGGCCATCTGCGCGCCGGTCGCGGCGAAATACACCATGTCGGCGATGTTGGTCGCATGGTCGCCGATCCGCTCGAGGTTCTTGGCGACGAACAGGAGGTGCGCGACCTGGCCGATCGTGGCCGGGTTCTCGACCATATAGGTGACCAGCACGCGAAAGATGCTGTCGTAGAAATCGTCCAGCGCCCGGTCGCGCGCGCTCACCGCCTGCGCGGCGGCGGCGTCGCGTGCGGCGAACGCGTCGAGCGCGTCGCGCACCATCTCCGCCGCCATCCGCCCCATCGCGGGCAGGGTCGAGATCGGCTCGATGCGGCTGTCGCTTTCGAGCAGCGGTACGCGCTTCGCGATGTTCTTGGCGTAATCGGCGATGCGCTCGATCACCGCGGCGATCTTGAGCGCGGCGATCGCCTCGCGGATGTCTGCTTCGGCGGGGGAGCGGCCCGCCATCATGCGCACCACCGTGCGCTCGACCTCCGCCGCCATCGCGTCGACGCGCGCGTCGTCGGCGCGGATCGCGGTGGCGAGCTCGGCATCGCCGCGCCCGAGCGCGGTCATCGCGCGGTCGACCGCCTGTTCGGCGAGCCCGCCCATTTGCGCGATCAGCCCGCGCAGCTCGCGCAGGTCCTGGTTGAAGGGGGTGACAGTGCCGTTGCGGCCGAACATTCGCGGAATACCTTGCAGTCGCGGGCGCTATGCCGCGTCGCCGTTGCCGTTTTGTGACACGCCCGGGAGCAGCACGGTGACGGTCGTGCCAACGCCGGGCGTGCTGGCGATGTCGAGCCGCCCGCGGTGGCGCTCGACGATGTGCTTGACGATCGCGAGGCCGAGGCCGGTGCCGCCGCCCGCCCGGCTGCGCCCTGCGTCGACGCGGAAAAAGCGCTCGGTCAGGCGCGGCAGATGCTCGGGCGCGACACCGTCGCCCTGGTCGGCGACCGCGAGCCGCCACAGCCCCGGCGCGTCGGGGGCGAGCGACACGGTGACGGGCGTCCCCGCGCGGCCGTACTTCAATGCGTTGGTGAGGAGGTTGTGGAGCAGCTGCGACAGCTGCGCCGCGTCGCCGAGCACGGGCGCGGGGTTGTCTGGCAGGTCGAGCACGAGGTTCTCGCCGCGCGCGCCCGCGCGAAGCTCATCCGCGACGGTGCGGATCAGCGCGGCGAGGTCCACCACGCGGTCTGGGGCGCGGTATTTGGTGGACTCGATGCGGGACAGCGAGATCAGGTCCTCGACCAGCCGCTCCATCCGCCGCGCTTCGGCGTCGATGATGCCGAGGAAACGCTGCTGGAGCGCGGGGTCGGTCCCACCCGGCTCGCGCAACGTCTCCACATAGCCAAGGATCGCGGCCAGCGGCGTACGCAGTTCGTGGCTGGCATTGGCGACGAAGTCGACGCGCGCGCGCTCGGCGGCGTGGGCGGCGGTCTGGTCGATCAGCTGTACCACGCGCCGCCCGTCGGGGACGGGGCCGATCAGCATCCGCCAGCGCCCGCCGCGCCCGCCCAGACCGACGAGGTCGACGGGCGCGCCGTAGGGGACGTCCGCGCGCAACTGCTCGGCGGCGGCGGGGTGGCGTATCGCGACGCGCACATCCTCGCCGACGATATGCTGTCCCAGCAGCGCGCGCGCGGCGGCGTTGGCGTCCGTGACTTCGCCATCCGCAACCACCAGCACCGGCTCGGCCATCGCGTCGAGCACTTGCCCCAGCGGCGCGGCGGCGGGCTCGGCGGGCGGCGGCGCGGGCGCACGGCGGGCGAACAGGCGGGGGAACAGGGCCATTACCCGGCCTAACGCTCGGCGTCCCGGTTCGGAACGCCCTTGCCTTGCTTGCGGCGGGTTTACCGATGTGAAACACGTGGCGCTGCTATAAGGGGGCGTGATGGGCGGAGAACCCGAACAGGATGGCGTGCCGGCGAGCGTGCCCACGACACGCCGCGCGCTGATGCTCGGTGCGGCGGGGGCGGCGTCGGTGCTGTCGATCCGCCCCGCGCTCGCGCAGACGCAGGCGTCGGTGATGCTGTGTCAGATCCCGGTGCCCGACCATGCGCGCGCGGGCAGCTATATCGCCAGCGACGGGTCGACCGTCCCCGCCGGCACCGCGGGCGCGTTCCCGCCGCCGGGCCGGCCGTTCACCGGCGACGAGGTGCGCCATGCGCTCGCCAATGGCGGCACGCTCTCCGGCGTCGATTATCAGCGCAGCCAGGCGTACATGAACTATATCCGCCGGCTTCAGCGCGGCACGCAGGGCTTCACCTGCTTCGCTTCCCTGCAGATGCCGCGCGGCTGAGGCCGTGCCCCCTCCGCGCTTTCGCGCCGCCGCGCCCGAGACGCTGCTGGTCGAACAACTCGACGTGCTGACGGCGGTGTACCACCGCGCGTCGGGCATCACCCACCTGCTGGCCGAGCCCGCGCCGGAGATCATGGCGGCGCTGGCGGAAGGACCGCTGTCGCTGACGGCTTTGCTCGCCCGGCTCGGCGAGGCGTACACGCTCAGTGACGCGGACGAGCATGCGCTGGCGGCGCGGCTCGATGAGCTGGTCGCGGCGGGGCTGGTCGAGGCGGTGTGAGGCACGCGTTCGCGGTCCGTGTCGGGCCGATCGGCTTTCGCGTCGGCTCCGCCTGGCGCGCGCCGGTCGCCGCGCTGGAGCGGCTGTATGGGGGCTATCCGAAGCCGGACATCCCCGACCACAATGTCCGGCTCGAACCCGCGCGCCCGTGGCGGCGGTGGGCACGGCCCGCGGTGAGCATCTCTGGCGATTACTGGCTTCCCGAGGCCGCGCCGTTGCCGCTGTCGCAGGCGTTGCTCGCCGCCGAGATGGGCATGAACCTGCAGGTCGCGCTCGGCTGCCGCCGGTTCCTGCTGCTCCATGCGGGGGTGGCCGAGCGCGAGGGCCGCGCGCTGGTGATGACGGGCGAGTCGGGGTCGGGCAAGTCGACCTTGGCGGCTTTGCTGTCGACGCGCGGCTGGCGATTGCTTGCGGACGAGTTCGCGCTGGTGGAGCCTGCGACCGGGCTGATCCACCCGTTTCCGCGCCCGGTCAGCCTCAAGAACGAGTCGGTCGTGCTGCTCGGGGCGGCGCTGCCGAAGGGGCGCTTCGGCCCGCTGCTGCGGGGAACGCCCAAGGGGGACATCCGCCACCTCATCCCCGACGCCCCGGCGCTGGCGCGGATGGACGAGCCCGCGCGCCCGGCGCTGCTGCTGTTCCCGCGCT
>CAXTTU010000337.1:0-3551 GCA_964247225.1 uncultured Sphingomonas sp.
AGCACGCTGTCGCGATCGATCAGCGGCCCGAGCTGCGCTTCGGGATCCTCGCTGGTTCCGAGCCTCACGCTCTCGTAGGCCCCGACCAGCGCGGCGCGCAGCGCGTCGGCGATGCCGCGCTGCACCAGCACGCGCCCGCCGGTGCAGCAGAACTGCCCGTTCATCGCGCACAGCGCGATGACGATCTGCGGGACCGCGACGGCGAGATCCGCGTCGTCGAACACGATCAGCGGCGTCTTCCCGCCGAGTTCCAGGTTCATGCGCTTCAGGGTCTTGGCACCGTTCGCCGCGATCAGCCGCCCGGTGCCGGTGCTGCCGGTGAAGCTGATCGCGTCCACGTCCGGCGATTCGACCAGCACGGAGGCGCCGGTGCTGCCGCTCTCGGTGAACACGTTGAGCACGCCCGGCGGCAGCAGTCCGGTGGCGGCGACCGCTTCGGCGAACAGGCCGTTCGTCAGGGCTGTCTGGTGCGGCAGCTTCAGGACCACGGTGCAGCCGGCGGCGAGCGCCGGTCCGATCGCACGTACGGAAAGGATGATCGGCGAGTTCCACGGCGAGATGACGCCGACCACGCCCGTCGGCTCGGGATCGGAATGAAAGAAGGTGCCGGGCGCGGTCTCCATCGCGCGGCCGCCCGTCTGCAGCAGCGCACTGCCGGCGGCGTGACGCAGCCACTCGACCGAGCCGCGCACCTCCCATTGAGTCTGCTGGTGCAGCTTTCCTCCCTCGCGGCTGAGCATCAGCGCGACTGCGTCGGCCCGCTCCTCCAGCCGATCGGCGAGTTGCAGCAGCGCGCGCGAGCGGGCGGCGCGATCCGCCGCCCAACCGGGACGGTCGAACGCGGCCCGCGCCGCTCGGATCGCCAACTCGGCCTCGGGCGCGGCACCGTCGTGATACTCGCCCAGCATCTCGCCGGTCGAAGGGCTGGTCGAGGGACGAACCGTTCCGCCGTCGTGCCATGCGCCGTCGATCCAGGCGCGGCTCAGCTCGGTACTCGGGGTCGGGTCGGTCATGGTGGGTCCTCTGCGGGCGGCGGCCCGACCGGTTCTCGCGTCCGGCACGCCATGGAAGGGAAAGGGGCGCGAACGCCACTCGGAGGGTCAGCCGGCCGGCGTCGCCCGGAACACGGGTACGACGCCGTTGGCCGTCCTGCGGTCGCCGCTCGTCGCCAGCGCGAGGCGCAGGCTCTCGATGTTGCCTTCGCCGAGACGGAGCGCGGCGGGCGACGTGTGGACGGAGTACCCCACCGGCGTGAAACGAACAGCTCCACGCACGCATGGGCCAGGAACGTGACGCCCATGCTGATCCGCAGGATCAAGAACACCGTAGGGAGCGATACCGTTGTCGGTCATCAAGGTTTCCTTTGTCCTGTTCGCGATGCCGGTTGCCAGGGGTTGAAGAGAGCGGTCGCATGCGCCGAGTAGCGATCCCTCCGGCGCGCGTAATCCTGCGTGGCGCCAACTTACCATGCCGCTCCGAACCGCACACCGCGGTGACCAGGTCAACAGGCTCGAGCGGAAGGGCAGGCCGACGGATCGTCAGGCTGCTTGTGCCGCTGCGCCTTCGAGGGCGGGACGGTGAACACTCCGGAAGGTGTCGACGCTCGTCTCGCCCGTCATGAGGGCAAGGGTGCGTCCGGCCAGGACGATCTCGACATCCTTGATCCCGATGAACCCGAGGATCTGCCGCAGATAGGAACTTGCGACGTTGGCCGCCTCGTAAGGCGTGCCCGGCGAGAAGTCGCTGCCCGAGGCGAGGATCACCGTAGCCTTCTTGCCCGTCACCAGCCCTTCGTAGGCCATCGTGAACGTCTCGCCGACGCGGCAGACGTGGTCGATGTACGCCTTGAGGATTGCCGGGATCGAGAAGTTGTACATCGGGGTCGCGATGACGACGTGATCGGCAGCTTTGAGCTCGGCGATCAGCTCGTCTCCGACGGTGAGCGCGGCCCTCATCTCCTCGGAGCGCTGGTCGGGCGGGCTGAAGGCGCCGCCGATCCAGTTCAGGTCGATGTACGGCAGGCGCGTCTGCTCCAGATCGCGGACGACCACGTCGCCCTCCGGGTGCTGCACTTTCCATGCGGACACGAAATCCGACGAGAGGGTGCGCGAGGCCGAGTAGGCACCTCGGGGGCTGACTTCGACAACGAGCAACTTGGGCATACGGCTGGTTTCCTTCTGATGATCGCTGCGGCTGACGTCCGTGTGTTCCTGACGTGCAAACATTTCGGGTGAAGTCTCAGACGACGAGGGGGAGCGGGAAATGCCCCAGCCATGCCATTTTGGCAGCGAACTGAGCAACCGTCGCGTTCCCCAAATCCTACTCCATGTCATGACAGGCCCTCTCCAGGATGGGTTGGATGACTTCGATGATGTTTCCCCCTACCGGACGTTTCCTGGGGGGCGTTTTTGGAGGCTCGGCATCGCCCTCAGCGGAAAACGGGGGTCGCGCCCGAGGCCTGACGCCGGAAGCCCGCGGCAGACATCTCGTGGTGCAGTTCCGCGATGCGCCGCTCGCCGGTCCCGAGGGCGGCCGGGGTGGTGTGGACGGAGTGCCGTCCGAGGACGAGGTCGTGCCGGTGCGGCACGGCCGAGCCGAGGACGAGGGTCGCTGGGGCGTCCGGACCCGCTTCCAGGATGATGGGGTCGGACGACGGCGCGAGCGCCGCGAGTTCGCCCTCGGCGATCTCGCCGGGGAGCACGAGCTTCCCGCGGCTGACGGCGACGAACGCCGCCGTATGACCCGGCGGCGATGCGTAGATCCAGCGCGCACCCGCAGGAAGCGTGACGAGGAGGTAGTTCACGCCCTCCGGCGAGCGCACCGGACTCGCGACCTCGCCGACCCGGCCAAGGATGAGCTTCGCGGGTCCGACCTCGGGGATGCGATCCGCCTGAACGTACTGGCTGTCCGGGGCGTCGTTCTCCAGTTCGGGGCCGAGGGCGACCCAGAGCTGGAAGCCGCGCAGCCGGGGGGAGGTGCCGGGAGACATCTCCTGGCCGTGCCAAACCCCGCTGCCCGCGCGCATCCACTCGACGCCCCCGTAACCGATGACGCCCTTCCCGGACCCTGCGTCCTCGAAGCGGAAATCGCCCTCCGCCACGACCGTGACCGTCGCGATGCCGGAGTGCGGATGGATCGGCATCGCACCCGCAAGCCGCCCATCCAAGTCGAACAGGTCCAAGAAGACAAAAGGCTTCAGCACCTCGCCGAGGTCGGACGGGCTCATGAGGCGCACGATCGGGCCGTGGCCCGCGCCCCTCGTCCGTTGCAGGACGGTCCGGCCAGCCGGCCGACTGACCCGGGCTTTCTCTGCGTCCAATACCGCGGGAGAGGCGAACCGGCTAACCATGTGCTTGCTCCTGGCTCATGCAGGAAACTTAGCGACTTTCCGGGTGCCGGAAATCCGGGTATTTCTCGATGGAAACTATCTAAAGCACCGATACATGCTCGACGGCCTGTCGCTCGATCTCCTCCGCATGTTCTTGTGTGACCCAAAAAGGGCGGGATACCGTTGGCGAAGTCAGCGGTCAGGCTGCGAGTGCAGCAAAGCG
>CAXTTU010000338.1:0-3542 GCA_964247225.1 uncultured Sphingomonas sp.
CGGCGGGGCCGATCGCGGCGCAGACGGCGCGGATGACCGACACCGACCCCTATCTCTGGCTCGAGGACAAGGACGGGGCCAAGCCGCTCGCCTGGGTCGAGGCGGAAAACGCGCGCACGTTACCGCGCCTCCAAAACGACCCGCGCTACCAGACCTTCTACGCTCAGGCGCTCGCCATCGCCGCCGCCAAGGACCGTATCCCCGCGCCCGAACAGGTCGGCGGGCGCATCCTAAACTTCTGGCGCGACGCGGAGCACCCGCACGGGCTGTGGCGTTGGACGACCGAGGCTGACTACACCTCGCCGCAGCCGCGCTGGACGACGCTGCTCGACCTCGACGCGCTCGGCAAGGCGGAGGGCAAGACCTGGGTGTGGAAGGGCCACACCTGCCTTCAGCCGGAGGAGCGCTATTGCCTTGTCCACCTGTCCGAGGGTGGCGAGGACGCGGTGGAGCTGCGCGAGTTCGACCTGCAGACCGGGCGCTTCGTCGAGGGCGGCTTTCACCTGCCCAAATCGAAGCAGGACGCGACCTGGATCGACCACGACACGTTGCTGGTCAGCCGCGACTGGGGCGCGGGCACGCTGACCCAGTCGGGCTATCCGTTCGTGGTCAAGCTGGTAAAGCGCGGCCAACCCTTGTCGGCGGCGACCGAGGTGTTCCGCGGCGCGCCGGGCGATCAGGTATCGACCGCCAGCTATGAACTGCGCGACGCCGCCGGGCACCGGATGGTGGTAATCCAGCGCGGGGTGACCTTTTTCGGGTCGGAGAAGCTGCTCTATACGCCGCGCGGGGTCGTGAAGCTCGACGTGCCGCTCCGTACGCAGCCGGCGGCGCTGCTCGACGGGCAGGTGGTGTTCTCGACCGACGACGCCTGGGGCCCGGTTCCCGCCGGCGGGCTCGGCTCCGCGCCGCTCGGGGAGGTGGAGCGCGGCGTACTCAAGCCGACGGCGATCTTTGCGCCCGGCCCGCGCGAGTCGGTCGCCGATGTCGCGTTCACGCGCAGCAAGGGGCTGCTGGTCGTCTCCGACAATGTCCGCGGCCGCGCGTTCACCCTGTCGCATTCGGCGGCGGGCTGGGCGCGCACGCCGGTCGCGTTGCCCGACAATGCGACGATCGGCGTGACCAGCGCGACCGACAGGAGCGACCACGCGTTCCTGACCGTCACCGGCTTTCTGACGCCGACCAGCCTTTACGCGCTCGACGCCGCCGCGCCCGCGCCGCGCGTGGTCAAGTCGCTGCCGCCGCGCTTCGACGCCTCGCAGGACGTGGTCGAGCAGTTCGAGGCGACCTCGACCGACGGGACGAAGATCCCGTATTTCGTCGTCCATCGCCGCGATGTCCCGCTGAATGGCACGACCCCGACGATCATGACCGCCTATGGCGGGTTCCAGGTGCCGATGACGCCGAGCTATTCGGGCGTCACCGGCAAGCTATGGCTCGAGCGGGGCGGCTCCTATGTGCTCGCCAACATCCGTGGTGGCGGCGAGTTCGGCCCCGCCTGGCACGACGCGGGGCGCAAGACCAAGCGGCAGGTGATCTATGATGACTTCGCCAGCGTCGCTAAGGACCTCGTCGCGCGGCGGCTGACCAGCCCGGCCAGGCTCGGCATCTATGGCGGCTCGAACGGCGGGCTGCTGATGGGGGTCGAGTTCAACCAGCATCCCGAGCTGTGGCACGCCGTGGTGATCCAGGTGCCGCTGCTCGACATGATCCGCTACGAGCAGATCGCGGCGGGCGCGTCGTGGGTCGACGAGTACGGCTCCGTCACCAACCCTGACGAGCGTGCGTTCCTCCAGACGATCTCGCCCTACCAGAACCTGAAGCGCGGGGTGGCGTACCCCGAGCCCTATATCTGGACCACCACCAAGGACGACCGCGTCGGCCCGCAACATGCGAGGAAGTTCGCGGCGCGCATGAAGGAATACGGGCTGCCCTACCTCTTCTACGAGGATATGGCGGGCGGCCATTCGGGCGACGCGGACATCGAGCAGGGCGCGCGACTGCAGGCGCTGCAGATGGTGTATTTCTCGCAGAAGCTGATGGGCGACGCGGGGACGGTCGCGGCGAAGTAGCGCGTCAGCCCGCCAGCGCCGCCGCGAGTTGTTGCTTGGTCATCCGGCTTCGCCCCGCGATGCCGCGCTTCGTTGCTTCAGCGTAGAGGTCGGCCCGAGTGCGATGGTCGCGGAATGGGCGGGTCTTGGCGGCGACGTCGGCGGGCTGGGCCGCGAACTGATGCCCCTCCGCCGTCGCCTTGCGCTTGGCGGCGGTGGTGCGGGCGTACTCGTCGTCGGACAGCGTCTTGATCGCCGCCTCGGGCAGGTAGCGCTCGCCGGTGTCGCCGCTCTTTGCGCCCGACTTGGTGCGCCAATGCTCTTCCGTCCATTCGTGGAGCGAGTTGTGTGGGTCGCGCTTGCCGAGATAGCCGCCGCCGCGGTGCTGATATTCGAGTACCGCCATCTGCGCCTTGCGCGCGGACCATTGGCCGGGCTTGCCGCCCTTCGCGCCCGCGGTCACCTCCGCCTTGACCCGCTCCCAAAGTGCGGGGTCGCTCTTTTCGGCTGTCTCGCTCATGCGCCGGTGAACCGCCGGGCCCGGCACCGGGTTCCGGCGGAACAGGGCGGCGGCGCGATCGTTACGCATCCACAACCGAAGAGGAGAGGCATGATGGGCAAGGGCATTTTAATGTGGCTAATCGGCATCCCGATCCCGGTCATCATCATCCTGTTCCTGATATTCCGCTAGCGGGAACAGCCGGGCGGGGCGGGGTCGCGCCGCCCGTGTGCCCGGCTCGCGCGGTTTCGCGTTGCTAGCCGCCAGCCGAACAACGGGCGACCCGCAGCCGCTCGACAACCACCTCCGCGTCGGCGAGAATAAGCCAAGTCATTGTTGCAATGCGGAACAGTTCAGGCATCCTCGGCGTTGCTGCTATGCAGCATAGCGCGATAGGGTGTCACGATGTCCAGCTCCACCAACGCTCCCGCAGGCCCGCCCGCCGTCGTTCTTGAGGCGATCGTCAAGCAACAGGCGATCGCGGGAACCTACAACCGCGCGGACGTGACGCTCGCGCCGCACATCCTCTATACGCGGCATGGCGACCTCCATATCGACGCGCTGACGCTGGAGCGCGACGGGCGACCGCCCAAGGAGGTCAAGATCGGCACGTTCAAGCTGACCGGGTTGGGCTCCCTTCGGCTGACCCCGCGCAAGTTCAGGGCCAGCGAGCTCTTCGACGCGCGCGATGCCAAATACACGGACGTCGCGCTGCTGGCTGTGGAAACAGCCTGAGCTAAACGAGCCGGAGCGGTGATCCGCCCCGGCCCCCTCCATTACCGGCAGCGGACCTGGCTGTTGTTCTGATCCACCGCGCGCCCCGCCAGCGCGCCCGCGCCGCCGCCGAGCAGCGTCCCCAGCACGCGCGAATGCCCGCCCTGGATCACGTTGCCAAGCAGCCCGCCCGCCACGCCACCGACGATCAGCCCGGTGGTGCCGTCCGACCGCTTGCAATAATAGCGCCCGTCCTGGCCCGCATAGACGCGCTCGTC
>CAXTTU010000339.1:0-3541 GCA_964247225.1 uncultured Sphingomonas sp.
CCTCGATCTGGCGCGCGTCCGGCTCGATGAACAAGGACACGCGCACCCGCGCCGCCGTCAGTTCGGACACGAGATGCTGCAACCGGTTGCCCTGCCCCGCCGCGTCGAGCCCGCCTTCGGTGGTTCGCTCCTCGCGCTTCTCGGGCACGATGCAGGCCGCATGGGGGCGAACCCGCAGCGCGATTGCCAGCATCTCGTCGGTCGCCGCCATCTCGAGATTGAGCGGAATCGGCAGCTCGCGCGCCAGCCGCTCGATATCGTCGTCGCGAATATGCCGCCGGTCCTCGCGCAGGTGCGCGGTGATGCCGTCCGCGCCCGCCTCCGCCGCGAGGAGCGCCGCACGCACCGGGTCGGGATAGTCCGTCCCCCGCGCATTCCGCACGGTCGCGACATGGTCGATGTTGACGCCGAGGCGGAGACGTTCGGTCATGCATCCTCCGTTCGTGCTGAGCTTGTCGAAGCACATGCCTCGATCCCGCCCTTCGACAAGCTCAGGGCGAACGGTGGGCAGACCCGTGCGCTAGGCAACAGCCCGGCTCCCTGGCTTCACCGCCGGGATCGCAGCCAGCTCGGGCGGCAGCGCGTCCGGCTCGTAACTCGGCACCGACAATTGCAGCAGCGGGAAGAACGGCACCCCGAGGTCCGCCGCCCCGTCCGACCGGTCGACCAAAGCCGCCGCCGCGACCGTCTCCCCGCCCGCGCGCGCGATGGCGGCGATCGCCTCGCGCGACGAGAGCCCGGTCGTCACCACATCCTCCATCATCAACACGCGTTGTCCGGGCGCGAGCCGAAACCCGCGCCTCAGCTCGAACACGCCCTCGGGCCGTTCGAGGAACATCGCCTCCACCCCCAGCGCGCGGGCCATCTCGTGCCCCGCGATCACCCCGCCCATTGCGGGCGACACCACCGCGCTCACCGCCTCACGCACCTTCGCCGGGAGGCGCCCTGCCAGCGCGCGCGCAAGCCGCTCGCCTCGCGCCGGGTCCATCAGCACCCGCGCGCATTGCAGATAGCGCGCGCTCCGCCGCCCCGACGACAGGATGAAATGCCCTTCGAGCAGCGCGTCGGCGGCACGGAACTCGGCCAGCACCTCCTCGTCGGTCATCGCGCGCCTCCCTGCCGTTCGGTTCCCGCCCGCGTAGGGGCGTCATTATCTTCCCGCAACCGCTCGGTAAAAAAGCGGGGGCCGCGCTTGAGGCGGGGGAAGGTGCGTCCTATAGGCCGAGCATCATAGCTGATCCATGTTCGTCCGGTACCGCGGACGACCCCGACAGGAACGCGGAAACAAGATGTTGAGAACGGGGCTGAAATCCATCCTCCTCGCCGCCGGGCTGGCGTTCGCCGGCGGCGCGCTCGCGCAGGGACCGTCCGTTGCGCCCTCGCCCGCCGCAGCCGCACCGGCACCCGCCGGCACCGCGCAAGCCTCGCCCGCGACCGCCGGTCCGCAGGCGTCCGCGAACGTGCCGGGCGCAAGCAACATCGCGCCGACCACCGCCGCCGCGACCCCGCCCGCCGCGCCCGCGTCGCCGCTGCTGTCAATGGACGGCGCGCCGCCGATGTCGCCGCGCTATGGCATCGGTCAGCCGGTCGACGGCGTGATGCGCCTCCAGCCGCAGGTGACCGACACCGGGCTGCGCGCGCACCATATGCACGACGCTTACCTGTTCCCGGTGATCACCGCGGTGTCGCTGTTCGTGCTGGCGCTGCTCGTCTGGGTGGTGATCCGCTATCGCGCGGCGGCAAACCCGACCCCGTCGCGCACCAGCCACAACACGGTGATCGAGGTGATCTGGACGCTCGCGCCCGTGATCATGCTGGTAATCATCGCGGTGCCGTCGATCGGGCTGCTCCAGGCGCAGTTCAAGCCCGCGCCAAAGGGAGCGGTGACGCTCAAAGCGATCGGCAACCAATGGTATTGGAGCT
Organism: uncultured Sphingomonas sp.; assembly: GCA_964247225.1. GTDB lineage: Bacteria > Pseudomonadota > Alphaproteobacteria > Sphingomonadales > Sphingomonadaceae > Sphingomonas. The sequence goes on from CAXTTU010000339.1 coordinate 1,924, forward strand.
ACCAATATCCCGACAATGGCGGGTTCGAGATCACCGCCAACATGCTGAAAGAGCGTGACCAGATCGCCAAGGGCGAGCGCGCGCGCACGGACGCGGACGGCCCCCGGCTGCTCGCCGCGGACAACCGCGTGGTGCTCCCGGTGGGCGTGCCGATCCGGCTGATCACCACCGCCAACGACGTAATCCACAGCTGGGCGATTCCGGCTTTCTGGATCAAGCTCGATGCGGTGCCGGGGCGGCTTAACGAGACCAGCTTCACCATCAATACGCCGGGCGTGTATTACGGGCAATGTTCCGAGCTGTGCGGCGCGCGCCACGCGTTCATGCCGATCGTGGTCGAGGCCGTGCCGCCCGCGACCTTCGCCGCCTGGGTCCGCGCCAAGGGCGGCACCATGCCCGCGGCGGGCCACCTGTCGGACAAGGTGATCCCGCAGCCGGGTGCGGCGACCGCGCCGTCGCGCGACGCGACCACCGCCGCGCCCGCCGCCGGTCCGAACCCGGCCGCTATCTCGACCCCCGCCCCGATCAACCAGCGCGCGACCGGCAACCCCGCCGGGCTCGGCAACGCCGGACATTGAGACCATGACCGATACCGCCCTCCACCCGCTCGCGTTCCAGGCGCATGCCGACCACGCACCGCACAGCGATGCCGATCACAAGCCCGGCTTCTTCGCGCGCTGGTTCATGTCCACCAACCACAAGGACATCGGCACGCTGTACCTGATCTTCGCGATCGTCGCGGGGATCATCGGAGGTTCGATCTCCGGGCTGATGCGCGCCGAGCTCGCGCATCCGGGCATCCAGTACCTCAGCACCTGGGCGTCGCTGCTCCATGGCGGCGAGGTCAGCCTCGACCAGTCGCTCCACCTGTGGAACGTGCTGATCACCGCGCACGGGCTGATCATGGTGTTCTTCATGGTGATGCCCGCGATGATCGGCGGGTTCGGCAACTGGTTCGTGCCGATCATGATCGGGGCGCCCGACATGGCGTTCCCGCGCATGAACAATATCAGCTTCTGGCTGCTGATCCCCGCCTTCACCTTGCTGCTCGCTTCACCTTTCTTCGGCGGCGCGGGCAATGGCTGGACGCTCTATGCGCCGCTCTCGACCTATGGCGAGCCGGGACCGTCGACCGACATGGCGATCCTCGCGCTCCACCTCGCGGGCGCGTCGTCGATCCTCGGCGCGATCAACTTCATCACCACCATCTTCAACATGCGCGCGCCGGGCATGACGCTGCACAAGATGCCGCTGTTCGTGTGGTCGGTGCTGGTGACCGCGTTCCTGCTGCTGCTCGCGCTGCCGGTGCTCGCCGCGGCGATCACCATGCTGCTGACCGACCGCAATTTCGGGACCACCTTCTTCGATCCCGCGGGCGGCGGCGACCCGATCCTGTACCAGCATCTGTTCTGGTTCTTCGGTCATCCCGAAGTCTACATCATGATCCTTCCGGGCTTCGGCATCATCAGCCAGATCATCGCGACGTTCAGCCGCAAGCCGGTGTTCGGCTATCTCGGCATGGCATACGCGATGGTCGCGATCGGCGTGGTCGGCTTCGTGGTGTGGGCGCACCACATGTTCACCACCGGCCTGTCGGTGAACACCAAGATGTACTTCA
>CAXTTU010000340.1:0-1848 GCA_964247225.1 uncultured Sphingomonas sp.
CGCGCCGCCATGGCTCTTCACGACGATACCGTTAAGCCCGAGAAACACCGCGCCATTGTGTTTGTTGGGGTCGAGATGGTCGCGCAACAGCTCGGTCGCGGGACGCGAGATCAGGAAGCCGAGCTTGGAGCGGACCGAGCTGGAGAACGCCCGCTTGAGCAGGTCCGCGACGAAGCGCGCGGTGCCCTCGGCGGTCTTCAATGCGATATTGCCCGAAAAGCCATCGCACACGATCACGTCATGGTCGCCGCGCGCGAGCCGGTCGCCCTCGACGAAACCGCGGAAATCGAGCTCGAGCGTCGTCGCCTCCTTGAGCGTCGCGGCGGCGTCGCGGATCGACTCGGTGCCCTTCTGGTCCTCGGTGCCGATGTTGAGCAAGGCAACGCGCGGGCAGGCGAGGTCGAGCGCGGTGCGCGCATAGGCCGCGCCCATCACCGCGAACTGGACGAGGTTGGCGGCGTCGCATTCGGTGTTCGCGCCGAGATCAAGCATCACCACGTCATTGTCGCCCAGCGTCGGCAGCAGGGCGGCGAGCGCGGGCCGGTCGATGCCCGGCATGGTGCGCAAGCTCAGCTTGGCCATCGCCATCATCGCGCCGGTATTGCCCGACGACACGGCCGCCGCGGCCTGGCCCCGCTTCACGAGGTCGATCGCGATGCCCATCGAAGTCGTCTTGGCACGACGGATCGCCTGGGTCGGCTTCTCGGAGGAAGCGATCTGGTCGGGCGCGTGGACGATCTCGGAATGGGCGGACAGGTTCGGGTGCCTGCCCAGCCCGACACGGATCGCCGCCTCGTCGCCGACCAGCACGAAGCGCGTCCCCTCGTGCCGCCGCCGCGCGCGCGCGACGCCCGCGAGCATCACCGCCAGGCCCTCGTCGCCGCCCATCGCGTCGACGGCGATGATCGGAGCGTTGTCGGGCGTGGTGATGGGACGGGTCCTTGCGCGAGGAACGCGAAGCGGTGCTTACGCCTCGACCGAAACGATCTCGCGGCCGTTATAGTGCCCGCAGGCCGTGCACAGATTGTGCGGGCGGCGCAGCTCACCGCAGTTCGGGCATTCCTGGAACGTCGGCACCGCGAGCGCGTCGTGCGCGCGGCGCATGCCCCGGCGGGAGGGAGAGGTTTTTCGCTTGGGAACGGCCATGTCGGCACCTTAGTCGAGTATGCGGAAACGCGCGATGCCCCCGAACGATCGGGCACGCAACCGACATGGGATCGGCTACGGGCCGTGGCGGCCGGGGCGTCGCGGAAGCGCGCGGCTATAGCGGATCGCGCCCGCGTTGCAAGCCGCGCGCGCGTGCGGCATGGCGGGCGGGTGAATGGGGAACGGACATGACGAACATATTGCTGCCGATGACGCTGGTGACCGCGGGCGGGCTGGCGTTGATCAACGCGTGGCTGGGTTTCCGGGTGGGGCAGGTGCGCGGCCGCGCGAAGATCAGCGTCGGCGATGGCGGGCATGAGCCGCTGATCCGCCGGATGCGCGCGCAGGCCAATCTCGTCGAATACGCGCCGTTCGTGCTGGCGCTGATCGGCTTGGTCGAGTTCAACATCGGCAGCACGACCTGGCTGTGGATTGTCGCGTCCGCGTTCCTGGTCGCGCGGGTGCTCCACGCGTTCGGGATGGACGGCTGGGGACTAGGGCGGGTGGTCGGCACGGGAGTGACGATGCTGGTGATGGTGGGGCTGGGGCTGTACGCGATCAGCCTGCCGCTGTTGCCCCATCATGCCGCGCCCGCGCCGGTAGAAGGGGAGTTTAGACTCGGGTAGCCGTCATCCGTCTTACCCCAGTACCCCGTCTGCCACGAACGGATTGGTCCGCCGCTCGTGCGCAAAAGTGCGGGGC
>CAXTTU010000340.1:1858-3519 GCA_964247225.1 uncultured Sphingomonas sp.
GGGCTGGCCGTGGCCGGGGATGAACGCGGTCGCGTCGCCAAGCGGCCACAACTTTTCCACCACCGAGCGGATCAATGCTTGCGGATCGCTGCGGGGAAAGTCGGTGCGACCGACCGAGCCCTGGAACAGCACGTCGCCGACGAGCGCGAGGTTCGATGCGGGGTGGTGGAAGATGACGTGGCCCGGCGTGTGCCCGGGCGTCTCGTACACATGGAGGACGAGGTTGCCGACGCTCACCGTGTCGCCCTCGACCAGCCAGCGGTCCGGCGCATCGAACGAGACGCCGGTCACGCCATAGCCGCGCCCCACCTCCTCGAGCGACTGGAGCAGCCACTGGTCCTCGCAGTGCGGCCCCTCAATGGGCACGCCCAGCGCGTCGGCGAGCGGCTTCGCCTCGCCCGCATGGTCGATATGGCCGTGGGTGAGGAGGATCTTCTCCACCGTCACCCCCACCTCGGCGGCGGCGGCGTGGAGCTTGGGCAGGTTGCCGCCGGGGTCGACGAACGCACCCCGCATCGTCGCGGTGCACCAGATCAGCGAGCAATTCTGCTGGAGCGGCGTCACCGGGATGATCGCTGCGCGTAGCGGGGGCGTGGACATAAGCGGGGCATGGCGTCCGCGAGCAAGAGCGTCAACGCTTGCCCAATGCGGCGCGCGCGGTGCATCGGGTGGCATGCGGCTTGACGCCACCCCCTTCGTGCTGATCGACGCGGATGCGGGCGCGCGCCTGTACCGCGCGCCGCTGCGAGTGCTGAGCGCGACAACGGCGGACGAGGTCGTGCCGTTGCTCGACATGTTGCGCGGCGCGGGTGAGGTGGCGGGGTTCCTGACATATGAAGCGGGCGCGGCGATCGCGCCGCGGCCGGTGCCGACGCTCGCATCGCCGCTGCCGTTTGCGTGGTTCGGCGTGTTCGAGGCGGGCGAGCCAGTTGCGGACGTGGCCGCGCTGCTCCCCGACCCAGCGGGCGCGTGGGTGGGCAAGCCCGAGCCGGGAGTGACGCGCGCCGCCTACGATGCAGCCTTCGCGCAGGTAAAGGCGCTGATCGAGGCGGGCGATCTTTATCAGGCGAACCTCAGCTTCCGCGCGAGTGTGCGCGTGCTGGGCGATCCGCTGTCGCTCTATTCGGCGGTACGCGGGCGGGCGCGGGCGGGGCAGGGGGGGCTGGTGTGGACGGGGGCCGACTGGCTGCTTTCCTTTTCGCCCGAAAACTTCTTTCGCGTCGAAGGTGGCCACGTCACCGCCCGCCCGATGAAGGGGACCGCGCGGCGCGGCGACACGCCGGAGGCGGATCGCGCCGCCGCCGCCGCGCTCGCTGCCGATGCGAAGCAGCGTGCCGAGAACCTGATGATCGTCGACCTCCTCCGCAACGACCTGTCGCGCGTCGCCGCGCCGGGCAGCGTCGCGGTGCCCGAGCTGTTCACCGTCGAAACCTACCCCAGCGTGCATCAGCTGACCTCCACGGTCACCGCGAGATTGGCGGATGGGCGCGACGCGATCGACTTGCTGCTCGCCGCCTTTCCCTGCGGGTCGATCACCGGCGCGCCCAAGCAGCGCGCGACGGAGGTGATTGCCGCCGTCGAGACGACCGCGAGGGGCGCGTACACGGGCTCGATCGGCTGGATCGGCGCGGACGGGGACGCCGCGTTCAACGTCGCGATCC
>CAXTTU010000341.1:0-3514 GCA_964247225.1 uncultured Sphingomonas sp.
CGGTGAGCGGCTTCATCAGCCACGCCCCCGACCAGCGCTCGCTGATCGGCGCGCTCGCCGACCGCCGCCCGCCGCCGCTGATGCTCGTCGCCGACCGGTCGCCCGTCGCCGGGCTGACCGCGAACGCGCCGCCGAGCCTCGACGCGATCCCCAACAACCACCTCGCCTATGCGGTGCAGTGGTTCTTCTTCGCCGCCGTCGCGAGCGTAATCTATCTCCTCGCGCTCCGGCGACGCTTGCGAGTCGACGTCGCACCACCGCGGCGCTAACCTCCTCCCATGCGCTATCACAGCACCCGTGGGTCCGCCCCCGTGCTCGGCTTCGAGGCGGCGACGCTGGCGGGGCTGGCGTCGGACGGCGGTCTGTACGTGCCCGAAGCGTGGCCGCGTTTCAGCGCTGACGAGATCGCCGCCCTGCGCGGTGCGTCCTACCTCGACACTGCCGTCGCGGTGATGGCCCCGTTCTGCGGTGAGGCGCTGACCCGCGACGAGCTGCGCGCGCTGTGCCGAGCAGCTTATGCCCGCTTTGACCACGCCGCCGTGACCCCGCTGGTGCAGCTCGACGAGCGCCACTGGCTGCTCGAGCTGTTCCACGGCCCGACGCTCGCGTTCAAGGACGTGGCGTTGCAGTTGCTCGGCGGCCTGTTCGAGCGGTTCCTGACCGGGACGGACAAGCACTTGACCGTGATCGGCGCGACATCGGGCGACACCGGATCGGCGGCGATCGACGCGCTGGCGGGGCGCAGCGGCGTCGAGGTGTTCATGCTCCACCCCGCTGGCCGCGTCTCGGACGTGCAGCGGCGGCAGATGACCACCGTGCTCGCGCCCAACATCCACAACATCGCCATCGAAGGCAGCTTCGACGACGCGCAGGCGCTGGTGAAGGCGATGTTCGGCGACCCGGCGCTCTCCGCCCGGTTCGCGCTGTCCGCGGTGAACTCGATCAATTGGGCGCGGCTGATGGCGCAGGTGGTCTACTATTTCTACGCCGCCGTCCGCCTCGGCGCGCCCGAGCGCGCCGTCGCTTTTTCCGTGCCGACGGGCAATTTCGGCAATGTGTTCGCGGGGTTTGTTGCGGCGCGGATGGGGTTGCCGATCGCGAAGCTGATCGTCGCCACCAACGTCAACGACATCCTCCACCGCGCGCTATCGACCGGGCACTATGCGAGGGGAGACGTGACGCCCACCGCCGCGCCGTCGATGGACATCCAGGTGTCGTCCAATTTCGAGCGGCTGCTGGCGGAGCTTGGCGGGCGCGACGGGGCGGCGCTTGCGGCGCAGATGACGGGCTTCGACAGCAGCCGCGCGATGCGGCTGACCGACGCGCAGCATGGCGGCGCGGGCGCGCTGTTCGCGAGCGACCGGGTCGACGCAGACGCGATGGCGAGCGCAATGCACTGGTCGTGCGCGCGGGCGGGGCGGATGATCGACCCGCATACCGGCATCGGCCTCGCCGCCGCGCGCCGCGCCGCGCTCCCCGCCGACGTGCCGGTGGTGACGCTCGCCACCGCGCACCCGGCCAAGTTCCCCGATGCGGTCGAGCGCGCAACCGGCGTCCGCCCCGCGCTGCCGTCGCGGCTCGGCGACCTATTCGACCGCGAGGAGCGCTACGTCACCCTGCCCGCGACACTTGACGCGGTGAGCAGGTGGATCGCCGAGCGGGCGACGCCCTGGGCGTGAGCGCAGCGCGCTGTCCTACACGCGGGCGGTTGTGGCAGAGGTGGCGAATGGCCGTGCCCGTCGCCCTTCGCCGCCCCATTTCGATGACCGGTTCTGGTTTCGGGAATGCTCTACTCGTCGTGACGTGGTCCCAACTTAGCCAACTTTGGAATATCGGGTATGCTGGCACGCTTGGGGACGGCGCGTGGACCTGACGCTCCGCACCCTCGTCGGCGAGCCCTGGGCGGATTACGCGCTGCTCGACTCAGGCGGTGGCCGCAAGCTGGAGCGCTATGGCCGCTATCGGCTGATCCGCCCCGAGCCGCAAGCGATGTGGGCGCCAGCGAGCGCGACGTGGAACGCGGACGGCGAGTTCGTGCCCGGCTCGGACGAGGAAGGCGGCGGGCAATGGCGATGGACGCGCACCGTGCCGCGCGAAGGCTGGCCGCTGGCGTGGCGCGACGTCCGCTTCACCGCGCAGGCGACGCCGTTCCGGCATCTCGCATTCTTCCCCGACATGGCCCCGGTCTGGGACTGGATGCGGGGGCGGATTGCCGGCGTCGACGCACCCGAGTGCATGAACCTGTTCGGCTACACCGGCGTCGGCAGCCTCGCACTCGCAGCGGCCGGAGCGCGGGTCGTGCATGTCGATGCCTCCAAGAAATCGGTCGAGGCCGCGAAGGCGAACGCGCGCCTGTCCGGCCTTTCCGACGCGCCCGTCCGCTGGCTGGTCGACGACGCGGCGAAGTTCGTCGCGCGCGAGGTTCGGCGCAGGCGGCGCTACGACGGCATCCTGCTCGACCCGCCCAAATATGGCCGCGGGCCGGAGGGGGAAGTGTGGCGGCTGGAGGAGGACTTGGCGGGCCTCGTCGCGGACGCCCGCCGCCTGCTCGACGAGCGCAGCCGCTTCCTGTTCCTCACCGTCTACGCGGTCCGCATGAGCGCGCTCAGCATCGGCGAACTGCTGCGACAGGCGTTCGCCGACCTGCCCGGCATGGTCGAGGCGGGCGAGTTGGGGGTGCGGGAGGAAGCGCGCGGGCTGGTGCTCCCGACCGCGATCTGGGCGCGGTGGACGCGGTGACCGCTTCTGCGCCAAGTCAAGACCGTCTGTGAGGGAGCACTATGGTCGAAACACGCTTGCTATCAAAAGAGGAGTACCTTGCCAGCTGCGCTCACCCGATGCGCGACGTTACCGCGAACTCCGGGCCGGTTATCGACATCTGGTCCTATGTCGATCTGCTATACCCGGTGCAGATCGGCATCCGCGCCATTGGTGACGTAGAATTCGTCGCTCGTAGCCCAGACGGATTGTGGGATCATGTCATACTCACGACTGACCGAAAAAACGTGAACGTAGTTCTGGTCGTAAGCCGGGCCGAGAACCGGGTAATCGGGCATCATTTGCTCGACCTGAATATTGAGTACGGGCTCTCGACTGAGCATTAGTTGAAGTGCCGCTGTTGTTCTCACTCCATCCCCGCTCGGATCGCCGCGCCCGCCACCACCGGCGCGCCTGCGAGCAGGAGCAGGGTCACCGCGCCGAGCAGCTTCAGCGCCCCAAAAGCAGCAGCCGGGCCGCTCTCCACCGCGCCCGCGCCGAAGATCAGCAGCGGCACGGCGAGCGGGAGCATCACCAGCCCCGCCACCGCGCTGCCGCCGCGCAACCCCGCCGTCAGCGCCCCCGTCGCAACCGCCAGCGCGGCGAGGCCCGGCGTGCCGATCAGCAGCCCCGCCTCCACCCGCGCCAGCGTCGCGGCGTCAAGGTCGAGCAGCCCCGCCGCGACGACCGCCGCCGCCATCAACGGCGGGCCGAAGCTCAGCCAGTGCGCCGCCGTCTTCGCCGCCGCCACCGCCGC
>CAXTTU010000342.1:0-3507 GCA_964247225.1 uncultured Sphingomonas sp.
GGTCAAGGACTACCTCGATCCCGAGGAGGAGAAACTACGGTTCTCAGGCTAAACGCGGTTTAGCAGCAACAGGCAAAACAGTCTTCGTTCATCGTCAGCCACAGCCGGCGTCCAGTCTCGTCGACCACGCAGACCGCCGTCAGCTTTTGCGAAACGTCCAAACCAACAAATCGGGTCATCAAGCAGCCTCCCATGATGCCAACTGCCGGGCGGCAACGCCCAGATCGCGGCACCATGAGCGCCTGAGGCTCCCGACCGCGATTACCCGATGTCCACGCATGCAACACGGCTCCCTCCCGATTAGCTGTGGATGCCCTCACGTCGTTGCGGTGCGGCTATTCCGACGCGAGGTGCCGGGTGAACCACTCCACCGCTGGCTTCGAGGCCGCGTCGAAGTCCTTTACGTACGCGTCGAAGTGCCCGCCCGAGAGGGTCACCAGCCGCTTCGGCTCCAATGCCCGCTCGTAAGCCGCGAGCGCCAGGTCGGCGACGGTCAGCACGTCGCCAAGAGCTACCACCATCAGCAGCGGCGTCGGGCTGATGAAGCTCACGTAGCTGCCCGGCTCGTATTCGGTGAACATCTCGACCGAGCGCAAGGTGACCTCGTTCCTCCACGACAGCGCGCGGGTGCGCCCGGTCTCGGTGAACCATGCCCAGCTGTCCGGCGTAGGCAGCGCCGAAGGCGCCGAACCCTCAGCCACCACCGGAATCATGGCGGGCGTCTGTCCCGCCATGCGGGCGCGCCGGTCCTGGGCGAAGCCCCCTTGCAGGCCCGCCCAGTGGTCTGCCCGGATGAGCCGGCGGGCGTTCTCGTGGCCGCTGGCCAGCGGCACTTGCGAGACGACACACTTCACCCGGCGGTCGATCGCACCCACCACGAGGACGTGGCCGCCGCTGTAGCTCGATCCCCAGATGCCGATGCGCTCCGGGTCGGTTTCTTCCAGCGTCTCGGCATAGGTGATCGCGTCGCGGTAGTCGCGCACCTGCTGCCAGGGGTCGATCTCCTGGCGGGGTTCGCCGTCGCTCGCGCCGAAGTTGCGGTTGTCGAACACGACCGAAGCCAGCCCTGCGGCCGCGTATGCCTCGGCGAACCGGTCAAGGTACATCTCCTTCACGGCAGAAAAGCCGTGCGCCATGATGATGGTCGGTGCCTTGCCTTGCCGGCCGTCGGGCACGTAGTGCCACCCGCGCAGGGTCACTCCGTCTTCGGTCTTGAACTCGATGTCCTTACGCATGGGCGTTTGGTCCTTTCCTTGGAAATCACACCGAATAGCGGCAGAGCGTCTCGCCGCCGTCAATGCGGACGAGGTCGCCGTGGATGTAGCTGGCCTCATCGGAGGCCAAGAACACGGCAAGGCTGGCGATGTCCGCCGCTTCCCCCCAGCGCTTGAGGGGGGATGCTTTGGGTGAAGAAGTCATCGAAGCCCTTGTCGTCGAACAGCGCGCGCGTGAGGGCCGTCTTGGCGTAGGTTGGGCAGATGCCATTCACGCGGATGCCACGGTGGCCGTACTCGATGGCCATGCACCGGGTAAGGTTGGCCTGCCCACCCTTGGAGATGTTGTAGACGGACTGATTCGGATGCCCTTGCAGGCCGGCGGTCGAAACCAGGTTGACGATGTTGCCGCCGGTGCCCTGCTTCAGGAACTGCTTGATCGCTTCCTGGCAGCCGAACCACGTGCCCTTGACGTTGACCGTCCAACAGGCGTCGAGATCCTCCTCCGAGAACTCGTGCTCGAGCTTGCCGCCGCGGTAGATGCCCGCGTTGTTCACCATGACGTCGAGGCGGCCGTGCGTCTCGACCGCCTTCTGCACGAGACCCGCGACGTCGGCCTGCTTGGTCACGTCGCAGCGCACGAAGCTGGCGGCCCCGCCGGCCTCCTTGATCTCCTCGACCGTGGTGCTGTTGGGTGCCGCCTCGAAGCCCCCCTTGCTCGGCTCGGGTTGTAGGTCGGCGACAACGATCTTCGCACCGTGTGCCGCGAAGGCGACCGCGATCGCCCTCCCGAACCCCGAACTCGCCCCGGTGACGACCGCGACCTTGTCGGCTAACCGTTGTGACACCGTGAGTACCCTCCCGGCCGTGCTGCTTCGCAGCGCTTCTCGTGGGAAGCCGCGCACCCGATGCGACCTCACCTGATGCAGAGTTCTGCGCTTCTGGCACCGATTGATCTTGTCTCGCGGTGCGCGATGACTTGACTATTCGTGCACGGACCCGCCCACAGAGGCGAGCCGACGCAGTCAGCGCGAGGGAGAGCGCCCGATGACGACAGACGTTTGGACAACAAGCGCGCACCGCGCCCCCGCTCGGTTCGAGGCCTGGCGGCACGCCCTGAACCTGAGCCACCTGAAATGGGAGCTGGAGCCCACCCCCGAGCCTACGTTCGGCGCGCGCATCCGGCAGAAGACGCTCGACGGCGTTCGCGTCGTTGATTGCCACTGCGACCCGTGCGCCGGGTGGCGCCGACGGCCGCAGGTCAGTCGCGGTGACGGCGCCTACTTCGGCATCCTGTTCGAGTTGCGCGGCCGGGAGGTGATCCGCCAGGGGGCAACGAAGCCGTCCTCGCGGCGGGTGATTTCGTCATGTGGGACAGCGATCGTGAGATGGAGTTCCGGGTGCTGGATCCGCTCCACAAGCTTACCTTGCTCATCCCGAAGCCCCGCATGAAAATGTTCCTCGGCGACGCGGAACGGTATGCGGGGATGGTCATACCGGGCTCCGGCAGGGCGGACGGGATCGCGGCGGAGGCGCTCAGGCGATTGGCGCGAGACTTCGCGGCGATGGACAAAGACGGAGCAAGCGCGGTGATTGATCCCGTTCTGAGCCTGTTGTCAGCCACGCTCATGACCCGGCGCCCGCCAGCGGAGGCCTCGGCGGGCCATCAGGATAGCTTCCGCAGGTTCTGCCGATACATTGAGCTGAACCTCGGCGACGGTGGCCTGACGCCGTTCAAGGTGGCCGCTGCCCACGGCGTCTCCCTGCGCTACCTGCACCTGGTATTCGCGGAGCAGGATACCTCGATCGGGCGGTGGGTGCGGCAGAGGAGGCTATCACATTGCCACAGGGAGTTGTCGCAGGCCGGGCGGGGCGGAAACATCACCGAGGTCGCGCTCCGGTGGGGCTTCAACGACATGGCCCATTTCAGCCGGGCGTTCAGAGCGCAGTACGGCACGTCACCCAGAATAGTGAGCCGAGCGAGCGGTTCAGCCTCGGTCGCCTGAACCGGCACGACGGTAGGCCTCAGCCCACACGGCAACGCTCCTGGGCGACACCTCTGCCTCTTTTGGGAATACCGAAGTAGGGTAACCGCGTGAGACGCTTTCCACGTCTCATACGGCTTGTCATGACCATTCTGAGACGCCAGTGTGAGCGGACCTAGAATCTGCCGAGACGGATTTCGCCCCTGCGATCCTCTGGACCTACGGCGTAGCAACCGGTTCATGTAAACTGTCTCGTGTTGCTTTGCGGCTCACAGCAGCGATGTTGGGTTGCGCCCGTCTTGTTTAGA
>CAXTTU010000343.1:0-3482 GCA_964247225.1 uncultured Sphingomonas sp.
GGCGGAACTCGAGGCGGGCGAGGCGCGGGTCGCGTTGGTCGACCAACGGCTGGCGGACCGGCGCGCGGCGCTGGCGGCGGGGGAAGCCCCGGTCGCGCGGCTGCTCGGCGCGCTTGCCTCACTCGGTCGACGCCCGTCGATCGCGGCGGTGGCGCAGCCGGGGTCGGTCGACGACCTCGTTCACCTGCGCGCGGTGCTCGGCGCAGTACGGCCCGCGATCCGCGCACGCACGGCGGGGTTGCGGATCGATCTAGCCGAGACGCGCACGCTCCGCGACGATGCCGCGCTCGCTGCGAGGGCGCTCGCCGAGGCGCGAACCACACTCGAGCAACGCCGCGCCACGCTGGCCGCGGCAGAAGCGACGCACGGCGCGCGCGCGCAGGTGCTCAGCCAGACCGCGATGACTGAGTCGGACCGCGCCATTGCGTTGGGTGAGCGCGCGCGCGACATCGTCGACCAGATCGGATTGGCGGGTGGGCAGCGCGCGACGGCGGCGGAGCTGGAGACGCTCCCCGGACCGCCCGCGCCGACGCTGCGGGGCGGCGAGACGCATCCCGCCTATCGCCTTCCGGTCGCGGGCGTGCTCGTCACCGGCTTTGGCGAGCTGTCCCTCGCAGGGGTGCGTGCGCGCGGGCTCACGCTCGCCGCCGCGCCCGGCGTGCCCGTCCGCGCGCCCGCCGGAGGGCGCGTGGTATTCGCGCGCGTGTTCCGGGCCTATGGCCCGATCGTGGTGATCGACCATGGCGCGGGGTGGATCAGTCTAGTCACCGGCCTGTCGCGCGTGTCGGTGCGGGCGGGCGAGGCGGTCGCGGCAGGCACCCCGATCGGCGCGGCACCAACCGGCGAGGACCCGCGCGTCACGGTGGAGCTGCGGCGGCAAGGCCGCCCGATCGACCCGGCGGCGTTGTTGTAAGTTTGCTTCACCGCCCGTTCACCGCCGCCATGCTTGGCCCTTCGCGGGGATTGGGGTAGAAGCGCCGCCTCTCGACACAGGACCGCCGATGACGCCCAAGTTCCTCCCTGCCACCGCCCTGGTCGCCGCGCTGGCGCTGATCCCGGCCGCGACCGAGGGCATGGCCGCGGTCGATACCGGCACCTATCGCGAGATGGACAAGTTCCTCGACGTCTATAACCGCGTCAAGGCGGACTATGTCGACAAGGTCTCGGACGACAAGCTGATCAAGGGCGCGATCCAGGGGATGCTCGCCAGCCTCGACCCGCATTCCTCCTATGAAGACGGCACCGACTTCCAGAACCTGCGCATCATGACCGAGGGCAATTATGGCGGGCTTGGCCTGTCCGTCTCGATGGAGGACGGCGCGGTCAAGGTCATCGCGCCGCAGGAGGACACGCCCGCCGCGCGCGCCGGCATCAAGTCGGGCGACTACATCACCCACATCAACGGCAAGCTGATCTATGGCGAGACACTTGACGAGGCGATCGGCGAGATGCGCGGCAAGGCGGGCACCACCATCGCGCTGACGCTGGTGCGCCCCGGTCGCGACAAGCCGATCGACGTGACGCTGACCCGCGAGCTGATCACGCAAAAATCGGTCAAGTGGGAGGTCAAGGGGCAGGTCGGCTACCTCGACATCAACACCTTTTCGGAGAACACGGGCGCGGACACGCGCGCGGCGATGGTGGCCATCAACAAATCGCTCGGCCACCAGCCGCTCGGCTATGTCATCGACCTGCGCGACAATGGCGGCGGGCTGCTGACGCAGGCGATCGCGGTCAGCGATGCGTTCCTCGACCATGGCGAGATCGTTTCGCAACGCGGGCGCGAGAAGACCGACATCGAGCGCTATTACGCCAAGCCGGGCGACGACGCGCACGGGCTGCCGGTGATCGTGCTCACCAACGCGGGCACCGCGTCGGCGAGCGAGATCGTCGCGGGCGCGCTCCAGGACCAGCACCGGGCACTGATCATGGGCGAGCGCAGCTTCGGCAAGGGCTCGGTGCAGACGCTGATCCCGCTGGGGCAGGACGCGGCGTTGCGGCTCACCACCGCGCGCTATTTCACCCCCTCGGGCCGTTCGGTGCAGGAGGGCGGGATCGAGCCCGACATCAAGGTGCCCGAACTTTCCGACCCCGATTACAAGGCGCGCCCCGCCTTTCGCGAGGCGGACCTGCGCCGCCACTTGATCAACGAGGTCAAGGCGGACGACAAGGTGCTGGAGCAGGACACGCGCGACGACCCGCGTTTCACCGCCACGCCCGACTCGCTGAAGAAGCAGGGGATAACCGACTTCCAGCTGTGGTACGCGCTCCAGACGCTGGACCGGCTGACGCCGGGCGGCACGGCGGCTCCCAAGCAGGTCGCCGCGGTGGCGGGGCGGCGGCGGTGAGTACTCTTTCCTCCGTTCGTGCTGAGCCCTTCGACTGCGCTCAGGAGAGCCCTGTCGAAGCACCGGTTGCGCGCGACTCCGCACCGGTGGGAACCGAGGCCCGTCCTTCGACAAGCTCAGGACGAACGGCAGAGGGTAGCTTCCGCACCGCCCGCCTGCTCGCCCTCCTCCTCCCCGTCCTGCTGCTCGCGGGCGCGTGGACGTCGCAGCTGTGGGGCGGCCTCGTCCCGTGCGAGATGTGTCACTGGCAGCGTTGGCCGCATTACGCCGCGCTCCCGCTCGCCGCGCTCGCCTTTGCGCTGCCCCGCCGCTTGTTCGTCGCGCTCGCCGCGCTCGCCATCGCGGTGTCGGGCGCGATCAGCGTATATCATGCGGGGGTCGAGTGGCACTGGTGGCAAGGGCACACCGCCTGCACCGCCAGCTTCGGCAGCGGGCTATCGGGCGACCAGCTGCTCAAGCAGATCATGGCCGCGCCGCTGGTCCGCTGCGACGAGGCGCAGTGGCGGTTGTTCGGCGTGTCGCTCGCGGGGTGGAACGCGATCTTCTCGCTCGGCGGCGCAGCGCTGATCGCCCTGCTCCTGCGGCGGAGCGCGCGCGCATGACGTGGAAACCGGGCGACCGCCGCGAGTCCGTCACATCGATGATCCGCGTCGATCAGGCGGGCGAATACGGCGCGACGCGCATCTATGCGGGCCAGCTCGCCATCATGGGCGACCGGCACCCCCACGCGCGCGAAATCGCGGGCATGGCGGAGCAGGAGGAGGTTCACCGCGCCTTTTTCGACGCCGCCATCCACCGCCGCCGCGTCCGCCCGACATTGCTCCAGCCGTTCTGGAACGTCGCCGGGTTCGCGCTCGGTGCGGTGACGGCCGCGATCGGGCCGGAAGCGGCGATGGCCTGCACCGCCGCGGTGGAGACCGAGATCGACAAGCATTACGAAGACCAGGTCACCGAGCTCGGCGACGACGACGCGGAGCTCAGCACCGCCGTGCGCCGCTTCCAGGCCGAGGAGCTGGAGCACAAGGAAACCGCGCTCGCCCACGGTGCCGAACGCGCCCCCGCCTACCCGCTGATGAGCGCCGCCATCCGGCTCGGCTGCCGCGTCGCCATCGCCGCATCGAAACGCATCTGATG
>CAXTTU010000344.1:0-3471 GCA_964247225.1 uncultured Sphingomonas sp.
GGGCCGAGCTGGGCCGGCAGGTCGCCCTGCGGTCGGGCCGGGCCGGGCGCCGGCGCTTTGCGGCCCCACCCTGAGGAGGCCGCCTGCGTCCACTGTGGCGATCGATCCGCCCCCGGCCCCGACGGATCTCACGTCGACCTTGGCGATCCCGAGGCTGTCGTCGTGGATCATGCTGTCTGGCGTCACGATGATCTTATGGTCGCGCAGGGCCGAGACGTCGAACGTCGTCCCGCCCATGTCGCCGACGATGACGTCCGCCTTCCTTGTCAGCGCAAGGGCCGCCATCGGGGCCAGCGTCGGCCCCGACATCACGCTGTAGATCGGCTTCAGCATCATCTCGGCGGGCGGGACCATGCCGCCGACGCAGTTGGCAAGCAGCAACTCGCCGCTGAACCCCGCGGCCTCAAGCGCCTCCATTAGACGCTCGATGTAGGTTCGGACGATCGGCTTGATGGACGCGTCGATGGCAGCCGCGATGATGCGCTTGTACTCGCGCGACATCGGATTCACCTGGTGGCTCAAGGTCACGGGCACCTGCGGCCACTCGCGGTCGAAGATCATCTTGACGGCCAGCTCGTGGGCCGGGTTGACCACGGACCACAGCAGGCCGACCGCGACCGCCTCCACGCCGCGCGCCTTGAAGTCGGCGATCGCCGTCAGGACGTCGCTCGGCGAGAGGGGCGTAAGCTCGCGGCTCCGCGCATCGATGCGTCCCCGCACGGGCTTCGTCAGGTGGCGGGGAACGTAGGGTTTCGGGTAGTCCAGCCGCCAGGCGAACGCGCCTTTCCGTGGACCCTCGCGCAAGACCAGGATGTCCTCGTGGCCCTCGTTCAGGATCAGTCCGACGCGGACCGTCTTGCGCTCGACGAGCGCATTGGTCGAAACCGTCGACCCGTGCACGATCAGGTCGATCTGCGCCATGAAGGCAGCCGGAGAAAGCCCGTAGCCTTCCGCGGCGATATGGAGGACGTTCACGAAGCCCTTGTCGAACTCGCCGGGAGTCGTCGGCGACTTGAAGATGGACACCGTGCCGTCGGGCTCGGAGACGAGGCAGTCGGTGAACGTGCCGCCGATGTCGATACAGACTTGGTAGGACATGATGGGATCCGAGGTGTGGGGTCGCGGCTCAGCGTCGGCCCTTGTCGCGCCCCGCGACGAGGCTCGCGATGATGATGAGGCCGAGCAGGATCTGCTGGAGGTAGCCATTGATCTGGACGAGGTTCATCACGTTCGACAGCACGGTGATGAAAAGGGCTCCGAGGAGCGCGCCGCCGACGCCGCCGAAGCCGCCGGTCAGCCGGACGCCGCCCACCACGGCCGCAGCGATCGACTCCAGTGTCAGGTTTCCCCCGAGGTTGGGCTCGCCGGACCCGGTCCGGGCGGTGAGGAGGAGCGCGCCCATGGCCGACAGGGCGGAACAGAGCGCATAGGCGCCGATCAGTGTCGGCACGGTGCGGATGCCGGCTGCCCGGGCGGCGCGCGGATTGGCTCCGATGATGTAGAGGCTCCGGCCGAAGATCGTGTAGCGGAGCGCTCCATGGAGGGCCGCGAAGGCGACAAGCCCGATCAGCATGGGTGCGGGGGTCGCGAGGGCGTGTCCGGTCGAAAGAGCCTCGGTGAAGGCGGCGGGCACGCCGGGGACCGGGAACCCGCCGCTGACGGTGGATGCCAACGCCAGGAGGATGTTGGCCATGCCTAGCGTCGTCACCAGGGGATTGATGCCGGCGCCCGCGATCAGGACGCCGTTGACGGCGCCGACCGCAAGGCCTGTGCCGAAGCCCGCGAGGACCGCCAGGGCAATATGCGGGCCGTCGGCGCCCGTCATGACCATCGCGGACAGGACGCTGACGACCGACACCGTGACACCGAGCGAAAGGTCGAAGCCGCGGGTCAGAAGCACAACGGTCTGCGCCATGGCGAACAGGGCGAGGTAGCTTGTCTGGATGGCGATGTTCCACAGGTTCTCGATGGAGACGATCCGATGGTCGATCGCGCTGAACGCGATCAGGACCACGGCGATCGCCGCGGAAAGGCCGAGGCGGGGCAACCAGGCCCGCCGGGCGAAAGCGCGGCCCGAGGCTTGCGGGGGCTTGTCTGGCGCGAGCGCCTCCGCTTGGCGGCTGTCAGGCAACGGACCGCCTCCCTTGCACGACGCGTTCGATCGCGAGGGCCAGGATGAGGATGAGGCCGAGGACAAGGGTCTGGAACGTGCTGTCGACCCGCAGGAGGTTCATCGCGTTCGAGACGATCGAGAGGAAAAGCGCGGCCAGCGCGACATGCTCCGCGCGCCCGGAGCCGCCGCGCAGCGAGACGCCGCCGATGACCGCCGCGGCGATCGTCTCAAGGCCGAGCGTGCCACCGATCGTGGACTGGCCGGAGCCGATCCGTGCGGTGAGCAGGACGCCGGTCAGTGCGGCAAGGCCGCCCGAGATCGCATAGGCGATGAGGAGAACGCGGCCGGTCCTGACGCCGGAGAGCCGCGCCGCCGGCAAGTGGCTGCCGACCGCGTAGAGATGCCGGCCGAAGGCAGTGAAGCGCTGCACGACGATCGCGCCGGCTATGAACCCGATGGCGATCACGGTCACCGCTGGCAAGCCCAGGACTTGTCCCCGGCCGACCGCGGAGATGAACTCGTCGGAGACGCCATAAACCGGGATCCCTTGCGTGCAGTAGAGTGCTGCGCCGGTAATGATCGAAAGGCTTGCCAGCGTCACCATGAACGGCGAGATCGCATAGCGCACCACGAGCGCCCCGTTCAGGCAGCCGAGGCCGATGCCGCTCGCCACCCCGGCGCCGATGGCGAGCGGGATCCCGAGGCCGCCGAACAAGGGCATCAGGCTCGCGCTCAGCACCGACGCGACGGCCATGGCGCCGCCGACCGAAAGGTCGAACCCGCCCACGGTCATCACGACCATCTGGCCGATCGCAGGCAATGCCAGGAAGGCGAAGTTCCTGAGAACGTTGACGATGTTGAGACGGTTGAGGAAACGCGGCTCGGCGATGGCCGTGGCCACGGCCGCGCCGACCAGGAGGAGGATGACGACCCCTCCGTTGGCCAGAAAACGCCGGATCTCCGTCGCTGCGGAGGGCGGGCCGCCGTCGAGCATGGCGTCGCTCATAGGGCCGGAACCTCTTCGTGCTTCGCTGCGGCATCGGAGAAGTAGTTGCGCAGCACGGCCGCCTCCGTGATCTCGCGGTCCTGCATCTCGGCGACGATCCGGGCTTCCCGCATGACGTAGATCCGGGTCGCGAGGTGAACAAGTTCCGGGAGCTCGGAAGACGAGAGGATAACCGCCGCTCCTTCCTCGACCAGCGCCTTCATCAGGCCGTAGACGTCCATCTTCGCCCCGATGTCGATCCCCACCGTAGGCTCGTCGAACAGGTAGACGTCGAACGGGCGCATGATCCCGCGGGCCAGCATGACCTTCTGCTGGTTCCCGCCGGAAAAGGCGGAGGCGGGCTGTTCTGGAG
>CAXTTU010000345.1:0-3470 GCA_964247225.1 uncultured Sphingomonas sp.
CCGGGCCTACACCGGCTTCCCTCTTGGCCCCGTCGCCGGGGACCCGTCACGCCCGCGTCTGTGCCGCAATGCGGCGACGGTGGCAATGGGGGTTCTCGGCTTGGTTCGGCGCTATGGTCGAGGGCGGATTTGCTCACGCGAAGGCGCGAAGGCGCGAAGAGGTCAGGACTCGCCGCGCCAGCGGCAGTTAAAGATTGTATGCAGGCCGCTTCGCGGGGCGACTTGACTTCGCGCCTTCGCGCCTTCGCGTGAGGCCCTCTTCTTCTGCCGCCGTACGCCCGCTCACCGCCCTCGGTAATTCAATCCGAGCCACAACGTCCTTGGGGTCGCGCGCTCGATCACGTTCGCGCCGCTGGTGCCGGTCTCCACCCGTGTGTCGGTGATGTTCTCCCCCCGCAGCTCGACCGACCAGCCTCGCGCCACCGGCACCGCCGCGCGCGCGTCGACCGTCGTCGCGGGGGCGAGGCGGCGGGTGTTCTGGTCGTCGTCGAACTGCGCCGCAACGTATCGCACCGTCGCGGACAGCGAAGCCCCGCGCCTTCCCCAGCCGACCGTCCCGGAAGCCTGATTGAGTGGCGTCTGCGCGGGCCTGAGCCCGTTCAGCCCCGCCGCCGCGCCCGACGCTTCGACCCGCGACGCGGTATGCGCGTAGGAAGCGGACACACTCCACGCCCCCGCCGCCCAGCGCGCATCCACCTCCGCCCCGCGCGCGCGGATGGCGTCGAGGTTCTCGCGCATCCGATACGCCCCACTTGCCGCGACGAAGCCGACCAGCGGGAACGTCCCCGGCCCCTGCCCCTTCGTGACGTTGGCGATCGCGCCGGTCAGCCGATTATCGAACAGCGTTGCCGATAGCTTGACGTGGCCCATCGGCGTCCAGTCCGCGCCCACCTCGCCACCCCACAGATGCTCCGGGTCAAGCGCCGCGTTCGCCGCCGTCGCATCCGCACCGACACGAAACGAACGGAACAGCTCGTTGAGCGTCGGCAACCGCCAGCCCCGATACGTTGCCGCGCGCAGCGTCAGCGGCTCGCTCACCCGCCACGCCAGCCCCGCGCGCGCGCTCGCTTCCGTCCCGCGCCGGTCGGGGAGGACAAGATCGGTCAGCGGCAAGCCACCCGCGAGCGCACGCTCCTCCAGTCGCCCGTCGCTGATTCGCCAGGCGTCGACCCGCCCGCCAAGGCTTAGCGTCACCAGCCCCTGCACCACGCTCGCATCGGCGAACGCGCCCGTCGTCAGCGTCCGCCCGCCCGCAACGCGACGGCGCGTCGGCGCGCCCGCCACGAAGCTATAAAGCTCCTCCGTGCGCCCGCTCAGCGCGCGCACATCGCCTCCGACGCGCAGGTCCACCCCGCCCCCGATCGGCGGCGCAACCTCCACCCGCGCGCCCAGCCCCGTCGCGGGCGTGGCGTATTGGTCGAGCGTCGGCGTGACGCTCGTCCGCGCGGCATTGATCGCGGGAAACTGATTGGCGAAGTCGCGGGTCTGGACATAGCCGAGCAGCGACCAACCCCAGCGGCCATGCCCGACCAGCCGCAACGAGGCGTCCGCTCCCCGGCTGCGGATCGCGCTGAACGCCGTCCCCCGCTCGCGGGCGTCGGTAAAGGCGGAGAGGTTCGCCTGCAGCTCCGTCGCGCCGCTCCGCAGCACCGCGCGCACCGCCGCCGACGCCTGCTCGTATGGCGAGGCGCGGTCGACGGGGCCGCGATCCTCCGCCACCGTCGGCACGAACCCGTCGCCGCGCGCATACGCTCCCGTCGCGGTCGGGAACCCGCCCGCGCGGACCAGCGCCGCCGTCCCCTGCGCATCCACCGACCCCCGGCTTCCGCCCGCGACCTCCGCCGACAGCGGCGCGAGCTGATCGGGCGTCGCGCTCTCCAGCTCCACCGTCCCGGCCAGCGCGCCCGCGCCGTACAGGCCGCTACCGCCGCCGCGCGTCGCCCGGACCTCGCCGAGCCGCGACAGCGCATAGGCCGGGAACGCGACCCAGCCGCCGAACGGGTCCGCCTGCGGCACCCCGTCGAGGATCAACAGCGCCCGGCTCGCCGCGTTGCCGCCCAGCCCGCGCAGGGTGATGCCCTGACTGGTCGGGTTGGCCGAGCGCGAGTCGGCACGGCGGAACTGGTCGAGCCCCGCGACCCCGGCGAGGACAGTCTCCAACCGGTTCGCGGCGTCGTTCTCGATC
The DNA here is from genome assembly GCA_964247225.1 of uncultured Sphingomonas sp. Taxonomy (GTDB): domain Bacteria; phylum Pseudomonadota; class Alphaproteobacteria; order Sphingomonadales; family Sphingomonadaceae; genus Sphingomonas. The sequence goes on from CAXTTU010000345.1 coordinate 2,186, forward strand.
GCCGCGCGGTCGATCACCACCGTGTCATAGGCCCGCTCCCCCGGCGCGTCCGCCAGCCCGCGCCCGGTCACGACTACCTCCGGCGCGTCCTGCGCGGCGGCCGGCACGGCGAGCAGGGCCGACGCGAGCAGGAGTAACCGGGCGGCGTCCACGTCAGTAATTATACGCCTCGCCCGGCTGGGCTGCGACGAAGCGATCCGGCGCGACCCCGTCCGCCGCCAGCGCGACGGCGAGTTCCTCGACCGGTGCCTCGCGCGCCTCATCCGTGAGCTGAAACGTGCCCCAGTGAATGCCGAGCGCGTGCGCCGCGCCGACCTCGCGCATGATCGCGACCGCCTCCGCCGGGTCGCAATGCTGCGCGGCCATGAACCAGCGCGGCGCATAGGCGCCGATCGGGATCAGCGCGACGCGCGGCGCGCCCCATCGCGCGCGGATGTCGCGAAAGATCGCGCCGTCACCATAGCCCGTGTCGCCCGCGAACCAGACCGCGCCCGCCGGCGTCTCAAGGTAATGCCCTGCCCACAGCGCCATCCGCCGATCGCCGAGCCCGCGCGCCGACCAATGGTTCGCGCGCGTGAAGCCCGTCGCGACGCCCGCGCCGAGCGGGACCCGGTCGCACCAGTCGCCTACCGTGATCCGCGCCTCGGGCACCGCCGCCCGCACGATCGCATCGTTGCCGAGCGGCATCACCATCAGCGGGCGATGCGCCGCGTGGACTCTCCGCAACGTCCTCACATCGAGATGGTCGTAATGGCAATGGCTGAGCAACACGGCGTCGATCGGCGGCAGGTCGTCGAACGTCACGCCCGGCGCGGTCACCCGCTTGGGCCCCGCGAACCTGACCGGGCTCGCCCGCTCGGACCAGACCGGGTCGGTGAGGATGTTCAGTCCCGCCGTCTGGATCAACAGCGTCGCGTGGCCGATCGCGGTGACGCGCAACCCATCGACACGCGCCTCGGGCCTTGCGGGCGTGACCGGCACCGATCGCGGCCAGCGCGCGGCCCCGCGCGCCGCTTGCCAGCGCACGACCTCGGCAAACGAGCGGTCGGTCGCCGGCTGACCGGGGTTGAAGAAGCGCGTCCCGTCATAATGGTCGGACGCCGGCCCGGCATGGTAGCGATTGCGCGGCATGGCCGACCGCTACCGGACTGATCACCCTCGCGAAACCTGTGTACGGCTGACCGGACGCAAAAAGCCCGCCGACCGCAACGATCGACGGGCCTGGATGAGTGGTGGGCGTAGCAAGGTTTGAACTTGCGACCCCTGCGATGTCAACACAGTGCTC
>CAXTTU010000346.1:0-3448 GCA_964247225.1 uncultured Sphingomonas sp.
GGGCGGGGACGATCACCCGGCTCGACGGCACCGGCTGGCGCACCGCCGACGCGCACCTCACCTGGCGGAGCGACGCGCGCGCGACCAACGCGCTGACGGTCGGCGCGCATGGCGACGAGTTCCGGCTGAAGAGCAACCGCTATGCGACGGCTGATTGGGTCAACGGGGGCGAAGGCGCGCTCAACCTCCAGTCGCTCGGTCGGACCCGCACGGTCGCGGTCTGGGCGGAGGATGTCGTGCGCCCCGCCGCGCCGCTGACGCTGACGCTCGGCGGGCGGTATGAATGGTGGCGGGCGTATGGCGGACTGAACTTCTCCGCCGCGCCCGCTATCCTCGCGGTTCAACCCGAAGGAACCGCCGCGCGCTTCTCGCCCAAGGCGTCGCTGGCGTACAGCGCCGGTGGCGGCTGGACGGTGCGCGGGTCCTATGGCGACGCATGGCGGTTCCCGACCGTCGGCGAGCTGTACCAGATTGTCACCACTCCCGTCGCTGCCGTGCCCAACCCGAACCTGCGCCCCGAGCACGCGCGCTCCGAAGAGCTTGCGCTGGAGCATGTCGATGCGCGCGGTTCGCTCAGGCTGTCGCTGTTCAACGAAGTCGTGTTCGACGCGCTGATCTCGCAGACGGGGCCGCTCAACGGGACGATGACGCTCGCCACCTTCGTCCAGAACGTCGACCGGACGCGCGCACGGGGGGTCGAGCTGGCGGGCACGCGCACCGACCTCGTAGCGCGCATCGACCTGTCCGGCAGCGTCACCTATGCCGACGCTGTCACGCGAGCCGATGCCGCGCTCCCCGGCGCGGTCGGCAAGCTGCTCCCCAGCGTGCCGCACTGGAAGGCGACCCTGGTCGCGACCTGGCGACCGGTGGACGCGCTCTCGCTGACGGCGGCGGGGCGTTATTCCAGCCGCAACTACGGCACGATCGACAATAGCGACCCGGTCGGCAACACCTATGGCGGGTTTTACAAATACCTCGTCGTGGACCTGCGCGCCGCCATCCGCGCCACCGAGCGCTTCACGCTGGGACTGGGCGTCGATAATGTGAACAACGACCGGTATTTCCTGTTCCACCCGTTCCCGCAGCGGACATTCCATGCGGATGTGACGGTGCGGTTGTGAGCGGGAGAGCCGCGTTTCCTTGAGGGCACGCCCGCCTCCCTTCTCCCCGACCCTCTCCCCGCGCCGCGGGGAGAGGGAGAGGGTCAGCGTGTCTGTCTCCCTCTCCCCGTTGGGGAGAGGGCCGGGGAGAGGGGGAGTAAGGATACCATCTCCGACGATTGACTCCTACCTTCACATCTCCCCGCCCCTTCCCTATTTCGGCGCATGCTTCAGATAACCCGGAGTTTCGTCACCACCGCGCGGCCGCTGCTGCTCGCGCGGTGGCTGTTCGTCGTCGCGGTGCTGATCGTGGCGATGGTGTCGATCGGGGGGATCACCCGGCTGACCGAGTCCGGGCTGAGCATCACGCAATGGAAGCCGATCACCGGCGTCATCCCGCCGTTGACCGACGCGGCCTGGCAGGCGGAGTTCGCCAATTACCGCCAGATCCCGCAATATGAGGCGATCCACCACGGGATGACGCTGGCCGGGTTCAAGGCGATCTTCTTCTGGGAGTATCTCCACCGCGAGATGGCACGACTGGTGGTGAGCGCGTTCGCGCTGCCGCTGATCTGGTTCGCGATCCGCCGCCGCATCCCGGCGGGCTATGGCTGGCGGCTGAGCGCGATTTTGGCGCTGCTGGGGCTGCAAGGGGCGCTCGGCTGGTTGATGGTCGCCTCCGGGCTGACCGAGCGAACCGAGGTCGCGCCGTTGTGGCTTTCCGCGCACCTGCTCACCGCCTTGTTCACACTGGCGGGGGTGGTGTGGACCGCGCTCGACCTCGTCGCGCTCAGCCGGGTGCCGCTCGCCCGCCCTGCGCGGCTGACCCGTCCGGCGGCGATCGCGGGCGCGGTGTTGTTTACCCAGCTGTTCTACGGCGCGCTGATGGCGGGGTTGCGCGCTGGGCTGGTGACGAACCAGTGGCCGCTGATGAACGGTCGTGTGTTCCCGAGCGAGGTGATCGGCACCCGCCCATTCGGCGCGCTGATGATCGACGACCCGTCGCTGGTCCATTTCATCCATCGCTGGTGGGCGTGGGTCGCGTTCGCCGCGCTGCTCCTGCTCGCGCGGCAGGCCAAGGCGGCGGGCAACCGGCGCGCGTCGGTCGCGCTCCATGTCGCGCTCGGCACACAGATCCTGCTCGGCATCGCCACGGTGATGAGCGGCGTCGACATCGCGCTGGCGGGCCTGCACCAGCTGGTCGGCGCGGCGCTGGTGGCGGCTACCGTCTGGGGCGCGCACAGCATCGGACGTCGGACGGCTTAGCTCCGGTATTCACGTACCCGCGACGAAAGTGGCGGTTTGCTTGACTTCGCGCGCCGCTTCCCGCATTCGGCTCCATCAAGAGCGCCCGGCGGAAGCTGGGCGTTTTCGCTATCGTCACATAAAGGAGAACGCCCCGTGAAGGCGCTCATGAAGACCACCAAATCGGCCAAGCCGCATGAGGTGGAGAAGAAATGGCATCTGGTCGATGCCGACGGTCTGGTCGTCGGTCGCGCCGCCACCATCATCGCTAACGTCCTGCGCGGCAAGCACAAGACCAGCTTCACCCCGCATGTCGATTGCGGCGACAATGTCGTGGTCATCAACGCCGACAAGATCCGCTTCACCTCGAACAAGGCGGAGAAGAAGGTTTATTACAAGCACACCGGCTATGCGGGCGGCATCAAGAGCGTCACCGCCGCCAAGGTGCTGGACGGTCGCTTCCCCGAGCGCGTGCTGGAGAAAGCCGTCGAGCGGATGATCCCGCGCGGGCCGCTGGGTCGTGAGCAGATGCGTAACCTGCGCATCTTCGCCGGGACGGAGCACCCGCATGTGGCGCAGGACCCGCAGCTTCTCGACATCGCGGGCATGAACCGCAAGAACAAGGTGGGCGCGTAAATGTCCGACAATCGCCAGTCTCTCGCCGACCTCGGCGCCGCGCTCAACCAGCAGCGCGAGGCCGCGGTCGCCCAGTCCGACGCGCGCGCGGACGAGTATCTGTCCGGCGTTATCGACGCGCCGGTGCAGCGCGCGCCGTTGCGTGAGCAGGAACTCGACAAGCAGGGCCGCGCCTATGCGACCGGTCGCCGCAAGGACGCGGTCGCGCGCGTGTGGCTCAAGCCCGGCTCGGGCAAGATCACCATCAACGGCCGCGACCAGCAGGTGTATTTCGCTCGGCCCACGCTGCGCCTCGTCATCAACCAAGTGTTCGGCATCACCGAGCGGACCGGGCAGTATGACGTGATCTGCACCGTCAAGGGCGGCGGCCTGTCGGGCCAGGCGGGCGCGGTGAAGCACGGCATCAGCCAGGCGATCACCAAGTACGAGCCGATCCTGCGCGCGCCGGTCAAGGCGGCGGGCTTCCT
>CAXTTU010000347.1:0-3436 GCA_964247225.1 uncultured Sphingomonas sp.
GGCGGTGGCAGTGCCGCGCGCGCTGGCGGAGGCGGTGCGGCGGATCGCGGCGGGCGCGGATGACGAAGCGCTCGCGGAGGCGCGCGGCGCGCTGGAGGCGGCGGGATTTGCGATCGATTATGTGGCGCTGGCCGACGCCGAACGCCTTACCGCGCCGGTCGCGGGCCGCCCCCGCCGGCTGCTTGCCGCCGCGCGGATCGGCACCACGCGGCTGATCGACAATATCGCAATCGAATAGCGTCCATCGCGTTAACCATTTCGCTACCCGAATCGCGTCAAGCTCCTCCCCAGCAAGAGCCAAGAGGGGCAAGACGATGGGCAACAGCCTGAAGAGCGCGGTATTCCTGATCGAAAGCCGGATGCGCGACGCGGCGCGGGGGAGCGGCGACGCGTGTTTCGATCTCGGCGTGTGTTACCAGACGGGGACTTCGGGGGTCGATGTTGACCTGATCGAGGCGCACAAATGGTTCAACCTCGCTTCCGTCGCGGGCTCGACCGCCGCGCAGGCCGCGCGCGCCGAGGTGGCCGAGGACATGACCGCCCGCGAGATCGCAACCGCGCAAAGGGCGGCGAGGGACTGGCTCGGCGTGACGAAGCGGATGGCGGCGTAGTCGCCAGACGCGGTGCGCGCAGCGCACCGCCGCGCCCGGCCGGCGAGGCCGCGAAGCGGAATTCGTCCGACGTCACGGCGGCGGCTTTGCCGTCGACGCGCCAGCGGAGGTACCTCCTTCTTTCCGCTCAAATCGCAACGCTTATATCAACCGCTCCCCAGCAGGAGCGCCCATGAACCCCACCGGCAACACCATCCTCATCACCGGCGGCGGCTCCGGGATCGGCGAAGCGCTCGCGCATCGCTTCCACGACGCGGGCAACCATGTGATCATCGCGGGCCGTCGGCAAGACGCGCTGGACCGCGCCGCGCAGGGTCGTCGTAACATCAGCACGGCCACGCTCGATATCGAGGACGCGGGCGCGATCGAGGCCTTCGCGCGCGACGTCGTCGCCGCGCACCCGGCGCTCAACGTGCTGATCAACAATGCCGGCATCATGCGCGACGAGACGCTCGACCGGCGCGGTGACCTCGCCGACGCGGAAGCGACCGTTACCACAAACCTGCTTGGCCCGATCCGGCTGACCAACGCGCTGATCGAGCAGCTGACCGCGCAGGCGAACGCGGCGATCGTCAACGTCACCTCCGGGCTCGCCTTTGTACCGCTGACGCTGACGCCGACCTACTGTGCGACCAAGGCGGCAATCCACAGCTATACTGTGTCCTTGCGCGAGGTGCTCCGGGGCCGCGTCGAGGTGATCGAGCTCGCGCCGCCGGGGGTGCAGACCGACCTCACGCCCGGCCAGTCCACCCGGCCCGGCTATCAGCCGCTGGACGAGTTCGCGGACGAGGTGATGCGCTTGTTCGCGCAGGTGCCGACCCCGCCCGAGATCCTGGTCGAGCGCGTGCGCCCGCTGCGCTTCGCCGAGGCGGAAGGGCAGTTCGACCAGCGGCTGACCGGCCTCAACGCCATGGCCCGCAAGGCGCGCGAAGCGGGCGCGGCGGGGTAGGGGCGAGCCGCCGGGGCGATCAGGCCCCGGCGGTCTTCTTTGCGGGTGCCTTCTTCGGTGCCGCCCTCTTCGCGGGCCCGCGTTTCGGCTTTGCGTCGGTCGCAGCCGCCTTGGCCGGCGCTTTCTTCACGGGCTTGCCCTTCTTCGCGGGCGCGGCGGCGGCGCGGTCGTCGAGCAGTTGCGCCGCCTCCTCCGCCGTCAGCGCCTCGGGGGTGATCGACTTGGGCAGGGTCGCATTGGTCGTGCCGTCGGTGACGTAGGCGCCGTAGCGGCCCTCCATGAGCTTCATCTCCGCGCCCGTACGCGGGTGCGCGCCGAGTTCCTTGAGCGGCGCGCGCGCGGCCCCGCGCTGCGGGCGACCGCCGCCCGCCGCCGCCTCGGCCAGCTTGACGACCGCGGCGTTCATCCCCGTCTCGAACACCTCGGCGGTGGAGGTCAGCCGCGCATATTTGCCGTTATGCGCAAGGTAGGGGCCGTAGCGACCGATCGACGCGGTGATCGGCTCGCCCGTCTCCGGGTGAGTGCCGATCGTGCGCGGCAAGGACAGCAGCTTGAGCGCGAGTTCCAGCGTCAGCTCGCCCGCATCCTTGGGGATCGACGCGCGCTTGGCGTCCTTGCCTTCACCGAGCTGGATGTACGGCCCGAACCGCCCCGACTTGCGCTCCACCTCCAGCCCCGTCGCCGGGTCCTTGCCGAGCTGCTCGGGCGTCGCGTCCGCCGCCGTTTCGCCGCCGGGCTGCGCGAAGCGGCGGGTGTATTTACAGTCGGGATAGTTGGAGCAGGCGATGAACGCGCCGAACTTGCCGCCGCGCAAGGCGAGGCTCCCCGCCTGGCAATTCGGGCACAGCCGCGGGTCCGCGCCGTCGCTGCGCTCGGGGAAGAGATAGGGCGCGAGGAACTGGTCAAGTTCGGCGGTGATGGCGGAGGGCTGCTGCTCCATTACCTCGGCGGTGCGCGGCTTGAAGTCGCGCCAGAACGCTTCGAGCACCGCCTGCCACTGCGCGCGCCCGCCCGACACGTCGTCGAGCTCTTCCTCGAGCCCGGCGGTATAGTCGAACCCCACATAGCGTTCGAAGAACCGCTCGAGGAACGCCGTCACCAGCCGCCCGCTCTCCTCCGCGAAGAAGCGGTTCTTCTCCACGCGGACATAGGCGCGGTCCTTGAGCGTCTGGATGATCGAGGCATAGGTGGAGGGGCGACCGATGCCGAGCTCCTCCAGCCGCTTAACGAGGCTCGCTTCGGAAAAGCGCGGCGGCGGCTGAGTGAAATGCTGCTCGGCGTTCACCGCCTTCTTGGCGGGCGCGTCGCCTTCGCGCATGCGGGGGAGACGGCGGCTGTCCTCATCCTGACTGTCATCCGCGCCTTCCTCGTAGAGCGCGAGATAGCCGGGGAAGAGCACGACCTGCCCGGTGGCGCGCAGCACGTTGCGCCCGGTGCCGTCCGCCAGTTCGACCGTGGTCCGCTCCATCCGCGCAGATGCCATCTGCGAGGCGAGCGCGCGTTTCCAGATCAGCTCGTACAGCCGCTGATGATCGCCGGTGCCGACCCGGTCCTTGCCGAAGTCGGTCGGGCGGATCGCCTCATGCGCTTCCTGCGCGTTCTTCGCCTTGGCGGTGTATTGGCGCGGTTTGTCGGGGACATACGAAGCATCATAGCGGTTCGCGACCGCCAGCCGCGCGGCGCTAATCGCCGAGCCGTCCATCTGTACGCCGTCCGTCCGCATATAGGTGATTGCGCCGTCCTCGTAGAGCCCCTGCGCGACGCGCATCGTGTGGCTGGCGGAGAAGCCCAGCTTGCGCGCCGCCTCCTGCTGGAGCGTGGAGGTGGTGAACGGCGGCGGCGGGTTGCGCGTCGCGGGCTTGGTCTCGACCGACTG
>CAXTTU010000348.1:0-3436 GCA_964247225.1 uncultured Sphingomonas sp.
GCTCTGTTCCCCGTCCAGCGCAAGTTCCATCCCGGCGGTGGCGTCGATGTTGCTGGCGTTGAGGTAGATGCCCATCGCGTCGATCACGATCGACGACTGGCCCACCTTGAGCGTGATGCTGGTCCCCGCCTCGATCAGCAACGTCTTGCCGACGGTCAGTTGATCGGTTTGAACAATCGTGACCTTGCGGTCCTGTCCGACTTTTTTGGTCTCGTTGCGGCCGACCTCGGCGGTGCGGTCGTGCCCGACGATATGCTGCTGGTCGTTGCCGACATGGTGCGTTTCCTTGAAGCGGACGCGCGTGTTCATGTCGCGATTGGCGTGGACAAAGAACTCTTCCTTGCCGCCCGCATCCTCCAGCCGGATCTCGTTGGCCTTGGGCGCGCCGGTGTCGAGGGCGCGCGAATCAGGATAAGGCCCTTCCTGGCCATAGGTAGAGCTGCGGAACACGGTCCGCGTCTTGTTCGCGGGCAGGTCGTAGATCGGCATGTTCGCCTGGTTGAACAGCCGGCCCTTCACATAGGGCTTGTCAGGGTCGTCATCCTCATAGCCGATCCGCACCTGCTCGCCCGTGCGCGGGATATCGATATTGCCGAGCCCGCCATTCTGGTCGACGCGCATCCAGCAGCTCGCCTTCTCACCGGGCGTGTTCGACCGGTCCCAGTTGAGCCGCGCTTTCACCCGGCCATATTCGTCGGTGTAGATCTTCTCCCCCGCCGGGCCTGAGACGACCGCGGTGTCAACATGCGCGACGGGCTTGGGGGTGGATTGCGGGGCGCGGAACGGCGTGTCGGCGGGGATCGCCTCGACCCGCACGTTGAACACCATCTCGTCGGCGCGCTGGCCCGAACGATAGGTCTCGGCGGCGATGCTGTGAAAGGTGGAAGCGATCAGGAAACGCCCGTTCATCCGCCCCACCGGATGCTGTTCCACCGTCATCAGATTGCCGCAGCTGAGGCCCCCCGCCTGCGACGTGCCCGCGAGGCGGCGACGTTGCGCGCGCAGGCTCTCCAGCACTGTCTGCCCGCGCTCCGCGCCCGTCCTTTCCTGCTCGCCGCGGCCCGTCTTTTCCTGGCGATAGCGGCCGGGGTAAAGGTACACCTCCTGCGCGTCGCCCGGGTGGCTGCCGGGCGCGGTATGATCGGCGGTCAGCGGCTGTTCGGGCGACTGGAAGTCGAAGTCGCGCGTCGTGACCTTCGCCTCGCCGCCGGTCGATACCCGCTCCGTCCAGGTCTGGAGCGCATATTTCTGGTCGCCGAAGCGCTGGGTCGAGTCGGTCGCGAACACGGACACGGAGGTCGGCTTGTATTGCAAGGTGGCAGGGGTGCCCGGGACGTGCGCGGCCGGGCTCTCGCACAGCACCATGACGTGCTTGGCCGCCTCATGCCGGAAGAAATAGTAGATGCCTTCTTCTTCCATCAACCGCGAGATAAAGGCGAAGTGGCTTTCCTTGTACTGCGCGGTGTAGGTCCGGCGCACCCGCGACTTGGAAAGCTTGGAATAATCGACGTCGGAGATGCCCGCCCCGTCGAGCACCTGTTTGATGATTTCGACCGCGGTCAGGTCCTGGAAGATCGTCATCGCGCGGTTCTGCGCGAGGAAATACGTCCACGGCTCGATCGTCAGCCGATAGTGGTGGCCCGTCGGCGTTTCCTGAAGATAATCGCCCGCGACCACCCGCCCGTGGAAATAGCGCAGCACCTGCTCATCCTCGAGCAGGGTGAGCGCGGCCGCCTTGCCGAGATGCGGCTGAAGATCGAGCTCAAGCGGGGCGACGATGTCGGCGACGATCGTGAACGGGCGGCTCAGTCGCTCGGACGCTTCGATGCGCTCGAGCACCACCTGCTCGTCGCCGACGTCGATCTGCATCCGCGTCAGGCGTGAGGACGATCCTGGCACCCCTAGCAAACCCCCGGTTCCGACCAGCGCCCGTCCATCGGGCGGGGCCGCAACTGCATAAGCGGCGTGCCCCCGTGGCACAACGGCGAAAAATGGCCCGTCCGGGGACATGGGAGCATCTTGCCGACGCAACCTCAACCGCTTAACGTGCGTTTCTTCTGCAAGGTCGTGGACAGGGGAGTTCGACATGCGCGTTCGGATATCAATGGCCGCGCTCGCGGCGCTGGCCGCACCGGCGATGGCGCAACAAGCGCAACAGCCTGCCGCGCCCGTCCCGGTCGCCGCCGCTACCCCGACTGCCGCTCCCGCCGGCGCAGCGGCGGGCCCAAGCGTCGAGAACTATGTCTGCACCTTCACGGGCAAGTGCGGTGGCGAGGCGACCACCGCCGACGTGACGATGGACTCGGGCGCGACCAAGGGCTTCCGCGTCGCCAAGGCGGTGGTCGACACGCCCGCGCCCGCTTCCGCCGTCGCACGCCCGAGCAAATATGTGGCTGCGCACCCGGCCCCGCACGGGGTCGCGCCCGTCAGCTATGGCCACCGCGCACCCGCGCGTGTCGTGACGCCACCGGTCGCCACTTCTACGCTTACGACCGGTGCGGCGCGACCGCGCGCGGACCTGATGATCGGGTTTGAGCGCAACTCGGCGCGGATCAGCGGCGAGGGCATCGCTTCTGCCAAGATCTTCGCCCAATCGCTGCTCACCCCCGACCTGTCGGGCAAGCGCTTCGTGATCGAGGGGCATACCGACCTGCGCGGCGGGCGTCAGACCAACATGGCGCTGTCCGCCAGGCGCGCGCAGGCGGTGACCGACTATCTGGTCTCGCAGGGTGTCGACCGCTCGCGGTTGATGTCGCGCGGGATCGGCCCCGATGTGCCGCTTCCCGGCCGCAGCCCGAGCGATCCCAGCAACCGCCGCGTGGAGGCCGAGCTGCTCCCGTGACACGGGCCTATGGTTCGATGGCGACCCGTTCCCGATGACGCTGGACGAGCTGCTCGCACCCGTCTCGATCGACGCGCCCGCGGGCGAGGACCTGTCCTATGACAGCGAGCGCCAGGCCATCGAGCAGGCGTTCGAGCTCGCCAGCCAGGGCGGCGGCGACATCGACTGGCGCGAGACGGTGCGGCTGATCGAGGACCAGTCGCGGCGGACCAAGGACATATGGCTGGCGGTGTATCTTGCGCGCGCGGGCGCGCGGCTCGGGCGGCTGGAGACGGTGGAGGCGGGCTGCGCGATGCTTGCCGGGCTGTTCAGCCGCTATTGGACCGAGGTTCACCCGACCGTTGAGGAATATGGGCTGCAGGGGCGCAAGGGCCCGTGCGAGTCGCTGACCCGCATCGGCGAGTTCCTGGGGCCGCTCCGCCGCACGGTGCTGGTCGAGCATTCGCGGCTCGGCAGCTTCACGGGCGAGGATTTCGAGCGGTTCGCCGAACAGGGCGATGCGGCGGAGGGCTATGGGCTGTTCCGCGCCGTGCTAAACGACACGCCGGTCGAGACGCTGCAGGCGGCGGTGGCGCGGCTCGACGCGATCCGCGA
>CAXTTU010000349.1:0-3429 GCA_964247225.1 uncultured Sphingomonas sp.
TCGACGCCGACACCTGGACCGTCGCGGGCCGCACCTTCCGCTCGCGGCTGATCGTCGGCACGGGCAAGTACAAGGACTTCGCGCAGAACGCCGCCGCCGTGGAGGCGTCGGGCGCGGAGATCGTCACCGTCGCCGTGCGCCGCGTCAACATCGCCGACCGCAACGCGCCGATGTTGACCGACTATATCGACCCCAGGCGCGTCACCTACCTCCCCAACACCGCGGGCTGTTTCGATGCCGAGTCCGCCATCCGCACCTTGCGGCTGGCGCGCGAGGCGGGGGGGTGGACGCTCGTCAAGCTGGAGGTGCTGGGCGAGGCGCGGACGCTCTACCCCAACATGCGCGAAACGCTGAAGGCGACCGAGGTGCTGGTGCGCGAGGGGTTCGAGCCGATGGTCTATTGCGTCGACGACCCGATCGCCGCGAAGCAGCTGGAGGAGGCGGGGGCGGTGGCGATCATGCCGCTGGGCGCGCCGATCGGCTCGGGGCTGGGCATCCAGAACCGGGTAACGATCCGGCTGATCGTCGAGGGCGCGAGCGTGCCGGTGCTGGTCGATGCGGGCGTGGGCACCGCGAGCGATGCGGCGGCGGCGATGGAGCTGGGCTGTGACGGGGTGCTGATGAACACCGCCATCGCCGAGGCGAAGAATCCGATCCTGATGGCGCGGGCGATGCGCGCGGGGGTGGAGGCGGGGCGGCTCGCCTATCGCGCGGGGCGGATGGGGCAGCGGCGCTATGCGGACCCGTCCAGCCCGCTGGCGGGGTTGATCTGATGTTGCTGTGCCCGCTCGCTGGGTTGATCTAGGTTGGAACCGCTGGGGCGCTGGCCCGTTTGATCTCCGACGGGCCGATTGTCGGCCTGATGGTAACGGAGGCGTATCATGGGTGAACTCACCGACAAGATCGCGGCGGCGGGCAACAAGCTGGCCGGCGAGGCCAAGGAAGCGCTCGGCAAGGTGACCGGCGACGAGCAGACGACCACCGAAGGCCAGGCGCAGCAGGTCAAGGGCACCGGGCAGGACATCAAGGGCTCGATCAAGGGTGCCTTGGGAGATGATATCTAACGCGCCAGCGCGCACGCCGCGAGCCTAGCTCGCGTCGAGACGCGCCAGCGCGGCCGGCGGGTCGGCTAGCCCGACCCGTTCGACGACGCGGCTTTGCCGCGGCGCGGGCCACTCTGGCATCACCGAAGGGCCGCTCCGGATATTGCCGGGGCGGCTCTTCGTCGCAGAGCCAGTCACCGTGACCGTTGCTCAACGGCCACCCCGTCCCAACCTTACCAACACCTCATCGAGCGCCGACAGGAACCGCGACCGGTCCGCCTTCCCGAACGGCGCGGGTCCGCCGGTCAGCCCGACCCCCGCGCGCAGGTCCGCCATGATCGCGCGTGTCGCGATCGCCGCGCCGATCGAGCTGGTCGTGAACGGCTTGCCCGTGGGCGAGAGCACCGCCGCGCCCGCCTTCAAGCAGCGGTCGGCGAGCAGGATGTCTCCCGTCACTACCACGTCCGTCGCGCCCGCCGTCTCCGCGATCCAGTCGTCGGCGGCGTCGAAGGCGTCGCTCACCACCGCGCGGGTGATCAGCGGGTGGTCGGGGATGCGGATGCGCTGGTTGCTGACGATCACCACGCCCGCGCCGTGGCGGAGCGCGACGCGGTACACCTCCTCCTTGACCGGGCAGGCGTCCGCATCGACGAGCACGCGGGGTGAAGGCAGGGGCGGGGGCGTGTTCACCTGTCGCCTACCGACCCGTTCGTGCTGAGCTTGTCGAAGCACCGGCCAAGCGCACCACAATTGCCTGTCCTTCGACAAGCTCAGGACGAACGGTGTCAGGCATGACTGTGGCCATGATCTAGTCGCGCCGCCCCATCGCCGACAGCGTCGTCGCGGGGGTGATCTCCTCCACATCGGTCTTGAGGTGGAGCAGCCGCACGCCCGGCTGCTCCATCGCGCGGGCGAGCGCGGGGGCGAAGTCGTCGGTCTGCTCCACCGTCTCCGCCCAGCAGCCATAGGCGCGGGCGAGCGCGGCGAAGTCCGGGTTGCGGAGCTGCGTACCCGATACGCGCCCGGGGAACGCGCGCTCCTGACGCATCCGGATCGTGCCGTAGCTGGCGTTGTCAACAACGATCACGAGGACGCTCGCGCCGTGCTGGACGGCGGTGGCGAGCTCCTGCCCGTTCATCAGGAAGTCGCCGTCCCCTGCGACCGCGACCACGACCCGATCGGGATGGCGGAGGGCGGCGGCGACCGCAGCGGGCACGCCATAGCCCATCGCGCCGGCGGTGGGGGCGAGCTGGCAGCCGATTCCGTAGCGCCAATACCGGTGCCACCAACCCGAGAAGTTCCCCGCGCCGTTGCAGATGATCGTGTCTGCTGGCAGCGCCTTGCGCATCGCGAGGACGACGAGACCGAGGTCGAGGGCCACACCCTCGCGCGGCTGCGGGGTGGACCAGGCGAGATAGTCGGCATGGGCTTCGTCCGTCCGGGTCCGCGTCGCCTCCGGACACTTCAGCTCGGCAAGCATCATGCAAAACCCAATCAGGCTATAAGCATAGGCCTGATCGGCGCGATAGACCGCGTTGAGTTCGGCTGGGTCCGGATGTGCGTGGATCAGCACCTGACCGGGATGGTCGGGGTCGATTAGCGAATAGCCGTCGGTTGTCGCTTCGCCGAGGCGCGCGCCGACGACGAGCAGGAGGTCGGCTTCCCGAACGCGCCGCACCAGCGCGGGATTGGGTCCGTAGCCGAGATTGCCCGCCCAGACGCGCTCAGTGTTGGGCAACGCGTCTTGCCGACGGAAAGCGGCGACGACCGGAACGTCCCAGCGTCGCGCGAACGCATCAAAGGCACCCGCCGCGGCTCTGCTCCATCCCGCACCGCCGACGATCGCGATCGGGCGCTCGGCGACCAGAAACGCGTCGCGCAAATGGGTGTTGCTTTGCCGATCCAGACCGAAGCCATAGGGTCCGAAGCTCTCGCTGGCGTAGCGGATGTGCATATACTTGGATTCAACATCGTTGGGCAGAAGTGGCCCGAGCAGCGGCCGGTCCACCGCCTCCACTACATCCAGCAGCATGTCCTCGGGCAGGGCCAGCACCACCGGCCCCGGTCGCCCGTTCATCGCAGTCGCATACGCCCGCGCAACATATTCCGGGATGCGCCGGGCGTCGTCGATCCTTGCCGCCCATTTCGCGATCGGCGTGAACATCGCCGTGAAGTCGATTTCCTGGAACGCCTCGCGGTCGCGCATCCCGCGGTCGACGTCGCCGATGAACAGGATCATCGGCTGCGAGTCCTGCCGCGCGACATGGACGCCGATGCTGGCGTTGGTCGCGCCCGGCCCCCGCGTGACGAACGCCACGCCCGGCCGCCCGGTCAGCGCCCCGTCGGCGCAGGCCATGAACGCGACCCCGCCCTCCTGCCGCCCGAC
>CAXTTU010000350.1:0-3428 GCA_964247225.1 uncultured Sphingomonas sp.
AGACGGAGATCGCCCATGCCTCATAACGAGACGATCGCGCCCGGCACGGTATGGCTGGTCGGGGCGGGACCGGGCGACCCGGACCTGCTGACCCGCAAGGCCGAACGGCTGATCTGCGCGGCGGACATCGTGTTCTACGACGCGCTGGTCGGACCCGGCGTCCTCGCGCTCGTCCCGCCGGAGGTCGAGCGGGTGAGCGTCGGCAAGCGATCGGGTCGCCATTCCAGGGAGCAGGGCACGATCAACGACCTGCTGCTCGCCGCCGCCCGGGCGGGCAAGCGGGTGGTCCGGTTAAAGGGGGGCGACCCGTCGGTCTTCGGTCGCTCGGCGGAGGAGATGGACCATCTGCGCGGGCACGGCGTCTCCGTCCGCGTCTGCCCCGGCGTCACCGTCGCCAGCGCGGCGGCGGCGAGCGAGGGCGTGTCGCTCACCCTGCGAGGGCTCGCGCGCACGCTCAGCTTCGTCACCGCGCATGCCCGCGCGGGCGAACCGCTCGACCTCGACTGGCCCGCGCTCGCGGGCGCGGATCGCACCGTCGCCGTATATATGGGCCGCGCCGCCGCGGGCGAGGTCGCGCGCGAGCTGATCGCGGCGGGGCGCGCGCCCGACACGCCGGTGCTGGTCGCCGTCAACGTCTCGCTCCCGACCGAGCGCCTCATCCGCGGCCGGCTGTCCGCGCTGTCGTTCCTGGTCGAGACGATCAGCGATGACGACCCGACGTTGCTCATCATTGGCGAGGCGGTTGGCGGGGCGCGGTTTCGACAGTCGGAGACCGGTGGACGATCGAGACTTTCGCTCGCGGAGTGGCGTGAAACGAAGGGCAACGAGTAGAGTCAAGCTGACCTGCTGGCCCCTCTACCAGTTAGCACCCGACACCCCCGCGGGTTCCGCGTCTCGCTGGTGGGTCGCTTCGCTCCCTCACCAGCGTGCGCGAAACATGCCCCGCATGTTTCGCGTCTCGCTGGTGACCCCTACGGGAATCGAACCCGTGCTTCAGCCGTGAAAGGGCCGCGTCCTAACCGCTAGACGAAGGGGCCAACGCGCGGGACCTAAGCCGCGTGCCCGTCAGGGTCAAGCGTCACAGCGCCTTGATGATGGCCGAGAAGTCCTCGCCCCCATGCCCGCCGGCGGCGAACGCCTCGTACAGCTCCGCCGCGCGCCGTCCCATCGGCGTCGCCGCGCCGACCGCGTCCGCCGCCTCGCGCGCAAGGCGCAGGTCCTTGAGCATCAGCGCGGTCGCAAACCCGCCCTCGTAACCGCGATCGGCGGGCGTCTCGGGGCCGACGCCGGGGACGGGGCAATAGCTCGTCATCGACCATGACTGCGCCGACGACACGCTGGCGATGTCGTAAAAGGCCCGCGCGTCGAGGCCGAGCTTCTCCGCCAGCACGAACGCTTCGGCGGTGGCGATCATGGTCGCGCCGAGGATCATGTTGTTGCAGATCTTTGCGGCCTGCCCCGCCCCGCTCGCGCCGGCGTGGATCACCGCCTTGCCCATCGCGGCGAGGATCGGCTCGGCGCGGGCGAACGCCTCCGCCGGGCCGCCGACCATGAACGTCAGCGTCCCCGCTGCGGCCGCCGCGATCCCGCCCGAAACGCGCGCGTCCACCGCCGCCAGCCGGCGCGCCCGCGCCAGCTCCGCCACGCGCCGGGCGGTGGCGACGTCGATGGTGGAGCAGTCGATCAGGATCGCCGACGGCGCGACCGTGTCAGCGAGCTCGGCATAGACCTGCTCGACATGCGTCCCGGCGGGCAGCATCGTCACCACCGCCTCCGCGCCGTCGACCGCCGCCGCCGCGCTCTCGCTGGCGAGGCACCCCGCGCTCTCCGCCCGGGAAAGCGCCTCGGCGGACAAGTCGAACGCGCGCACGTCATGCCCCGCCTTGGCCAAGTTCGCGGCCATCCCGCCGCCCATATTGCCGAGCCCGATGAATGCTATGCGCGCCATGTCATTTTCCCGTCCACACGCCCGCGCGCTTCTCGACAAAAGCAGCCATGCCTTCCTTCTGATCCGCCGTCCCGAACAGCGCGTGGAACAGCCGCCGCTCGAACTGCACCCCCTGCGCCAGCCCCGTCTCGAACGCGGCGTTGACCATCTCCTTATTCGCCAGCACCGCGAGCGGAGCCATGTCCGCGATCGTCGTCGCCGCCTTCAACGCCTCCGCGACCAGTTCGTCCGCGGGCACGACGCGGCTGACCAGCCCCGCGCGCTCCGCTTCGGCGGCGTCCATCATGCGCCCGGTCAGGCACATCTCCATCGCCTTGGCCTTGCCAACCGCGCGCGCGAGCCGTTGCGAGCCGCCCATGCCGGGCGAGACGCCGAGCTTGATCTCGGGCTGGCCGAACTTCGCGGTATCGGCGGCGAGAATGAAGTCGCACATCATCGCCAGCTCGCACCCGCCGCCCAAGGCATAGCCCGCCACCGCCGCGATGATCGGTTTCCTCGTCCGCGTAAACGCGTCCCACCCGGCGAAGAAGTCGTGCGCGTACATGTCGGCGAAGCCCTGCGCCTGCATCTCCTTGATGTCGGCCCCCGCCGCGAACGCCTTGGCCGAGCCCGTGATCACCGCGCACCCCTGCCCCGTGTCGGCGTCGAGCACGCGGGTCGCGTCGAGCAGTTCCGTCAGTACTTGGCTGTTGAGCGCGTTCAGCGCCTGCGGCCGGTTGAGCGTGATCAGCGTCACGCGCTCGCGCCGTTCGACGAGAATGGTTTCGTAGCTCATGCGCTCTCCTTTACGCGGGCGACCACGCCTCGGCCTCGTCGAGCGGGGCGAAGATCTGGTCGATAACGTGCCCGCTCACCCCCTCGATCGTCGCCGGGTCCCAGCGGGGCGCATTGTCCTTGTCGACAAGGACCGCGCGCACGCCTTCCGCGAAATCGTGGCGCTGCACCACCCGCGTCACGACCGCATATTCCTGGCGCATTTCGTCCTCGAACGTCGGCATGGCCCTGCCATCGAGCAGCAGCTTGAGGCTGATCTTCATGGCCAGCGGCGACTTGGCGCGGAGCGTCGCAAGCTGCGCGGAAGCCCATTCGCCGCCATCGGCCTCAAGTGCGGCGAACACCTCCTCCAGCTCGTCCGACGCGAACAGTCGATTGATCTCGTCCCGGCGTGCGAGCAGCCGCGCGTCCGGCGGAGCGGTCGCCAACCCGTCGAGCGTCACCCCAATCGCCTGCGGATCGGCGGCAATCCGCGCCTTGGCCTCGTCGAGCGCGGCGGCGGGCAGGTAGTGCGTCGCCAGCCCGAGCGCTTGGGCCTCCGCCCCGTGGAGGCGATGCCCGGTCAGCGCGAGGTACTGACCCATCCGCCCCGGCATCCGCGACAGATACCAGCCGCCGCCGACATCGGCGAACAGCCCGATCCCCGTTTCCGGCATCGCCCAGCGCGTGTTCTCCGTCGCGACCCGGTAGCGGCATGGCGCGGCGA
>CAXTTU010000351.1:0-3419 GCA_964247225.1 uncultured Sphingomonas sp.
GCTCGCGCTCGCCACGGTGGAGGGCGCGGCGGCGATGGCGGCGGGGGCGGCGGACACGCCCGCGACGCTTGCCGACCGGGTCGCGAGCCCGGGCGGCTCGACGCGCGAGGGGCTGAACGTGTTCGACCGCGATGGGGCGCTAAACCGGCTCCTGCGCGAAACGCTCGCCGCGAGCGCCCGCCGCAACGTGGAACTGGCCGGGCTGGCGGGGCGCTAAGCGGAAGGCCGCGGGCTGCCGCTACTGCGTGGAGAATTGGACTAGGACGCGGTTGCTGGGCAACACCAGTGCGAAGCCGTTCGAGTACGACTTGGACGCGAACGGCCTGCCATCGTAGACAGGTCCCTCAAACACATGGTCCGATCCGTGCCGAAACTGGGCCGGGTCGATTTCCGCCAATAGCCAAGCAGGCGCGGTGCCCAGCGTTACCGGCGGCAGCTCCTCGCCTGCTTTCAGCGCACGCGAGAGTGTAGCGAAATCCGGATCCGAATAGCGTAGCACCGCCCAAAATTCCGTGTCCGACGGCCCGAAGACACCGTCCCCGATCGTGGTGACCGACCAGTCCGCCTCAACTGGTGCAGGTTGTAACGTAATGAACTTGCGCAGCAAAGCGGTGTCGGTTTGTTTGCCTTCGAACATCTCTGCCTTGCTCCTCGAGCAGCCGGGTGTCCCCATCATGACCAGCGCGCCAATGGCCAGAACGCGCGCCAGCCGCTTCATAGCCGGTTCCGTAGGCGACGATTATCGCGGGGCTCGCGTTGCCGTAGCCAGGGAGTCATTGACACGGTGAACGTCGTCGCGGGCGCACCCGACCACGCGACACGTCGGGTCAGGGTCGCGTAGTTCGTATATTGTTTTGCCAGCCCAGTTACCTCGAACACGCCATTCGCCGCATCGGGGATGCCGGTGGCGAGGTCTGCATTCCCAGGGTTGAAGTTATAACGGTCCTCGGCGTGAATGACGAGCGTCAGTGTGAACTGCGGCGTGTCCAACAGCGTGTCTTGTTTCACCGTGACATCGCCGCTGATCCATATCACATGGGCGCCGATCGCTTTTTGCCAGTTCTCGGTTGCGGGGTAGGGAAAGTCTGGATTGGGGGACTGGCATCGGATCGCGCTTCCGGTGAAACTGAAACTGCCGCCGCCAACGGGCACTTGACTGGCGTTGAGGTCGTAAGCCGCGTTCATAGCTTCTAGGATCGCCGATTTAAGCGTGGTCCGGCCCGATACGTCGTTCGCGACATAGCGTTCGTAGCTGAACGTCCGCGCTGCCCCCCGGCCCGTCAGAAAATGCCGGTAGGCCGCGAGCGCGTCCGGAATGTTGTTGTGGGGTACGAACGGTACGCCTTGCGCCGCCTCGGCCAGATCCAGCGTCCTCGACCATGCCGCATACTTTCCACGGTCCGCCGGCGTCGGATTGCGAGGAGGATATCGATCCAGAAAGCCGTTGTCGTGCCGGATTTCCGGCCGGCGTGGGGGTCCGATGAAATAGCGGGCGTACGTCATGGTCAGCTCTCATCCGGAGGCGCGGACGAGCATCGCATCGGAATCGGTTCAAGGCAAACGATCATGGCCACGGGCACGACTGCTAAGCTGGTGCCCACAGTTAAACTGTTCTCCGCGACCCCTTCAGCACCCGTTCCGGCCCCGCGCTACCCCCGCAACGCCTCCAGCTGCGCGCGTTCGCCCTCCGGGATCAGTCCCTCCAGCACCGCCCAAAAGCCCGACACGGCATGCTGCCCGGCGCGCGCGTACGCCGCGCTCATCCGGCGGCGCACCGCCTCGAACAGCTGGCTTTCGAGCGCCACTCCCTCCACCGTCAGCCGAAGCAGCCGCTGCCGCCGGTCGCGCGTCCCCGCGCGCGTCTCGACCAGCCCGCGCTCGGTCAATTCGCCCAGCACGCGGCCGAGCGACTGCTTGGTGATCGCCAGCAGCGCCAGGAGGTCGCTCACCGTCATGTCCGGCCGCCGCGCGATGAAGTACAGCGCGCGGTGGTGCGCGCGGCCCAGCCCCTGCTCGGAGAGCCCGCGGTCGATCGAGCGGGTGAGGTGGCTGTGCCCGAAATACAGTAGCTCCATGCCGCGCCTGAGCTCAGCCTCGCGCAGGAACAGGGGGGAGGCGGTCGATGCCGGGGCAGCCATGTTGACCGCCCCTGCCAGCGCCACTACCCCGCCGCAACCCCGGGGGCGAGGAGGACGACACGGCATGGCGGACGCGGACCCTGTCTTCGCGCTGGAGCGCAACGCAGCGCCGGTGCCCGCCGACCGGCGCGCCGAGCTGCTGCGCGACCCGGGCTTCGGCCAGGTGTTCACCGACCATATGGCGGTGGTGGACTATGCCGCCGACCGCGGCTGGCATTCGCCCCGCATCGTCGCGCGCGCGCCGATGACGATCGACCCGGCGACGGCGGTGCTGCATTACGCGCAGGAGATCTTCGAAGGGCTCAAGGCATACCGGCTGGCGGACGGCAGCGCGGCGCTGTTCCGCGCGGACGCGAACGCGCGGCGATTCCGCAGCTCGGCCCGGCGGATGGCGATGGCCGAGCTGCCCGAGGAGCTGTTCCTCGACGCCTGCCGCGCGCTGGTCCGCACGGACGCCGACTGGATCCCGCCCGGCCCCGACGGCGCGCTGTACCTGCGCCCGTTCGCGATCGCGAGCAGCGTATTTCTCGGCGTCCGCCCCGCAAGCGATTACCGCTTCTCCGTGATCGCCTCCTCGGTGGGACCGTATTGGCGCAAGGGCGCGCCGCCCGCGGTCTCGATCTGGGCGACGCGCGACTATACCCGCGCCGCGCCCGGCGGCACCGGCGCAGCGAAGTGCGGGGGCAATTACGCCGCCAGCCTCGCCGCCCAAGCCGAAGCGACGCGCAACGGGTGCGACCAGGTCGTATTCCTCGACGCGGTCGAGCGCCGATGGGTCGAGGAACTGGGCGGCATGAACGTCTTCTTCGTGTTCGCGGACGGCTCGATCCAGACCCCGCCGCTGACCGACACGATCCTCGCCGGGATCACCCGCGATTCGCTGTTGACGCTGGCGCGCGACGGCGGGCTGACCGTGCGCGAGGAGCCCTATTCGCTCGACCAGTGGCGCAGCGATGCGGCAAGCGGGCGGCTGACGGAGGCGTTCGCGTGCGGCACCGCGGCGGTGGTGACGCCGATCGGCGAGGTGAAGTCGGCCGAGGGCGCATTCACGATCGGCAGCGGCGGGCCGGGGCAGCTGACGGGGCGGCTGAAGGGCGAACTGGTCGCGATCCAGCGCGGGCAGGCCCCCGATCCGCATGGCTGGATCGAGCGGCTGTAACCGCTTTCCTTACGGCCGCGCGCCGCTATAAGCCGCGCTTCCCGCGCGATGGGGCGTCGCCAAGTGGTAAGGCAGCGGCTTTTGATGCCGCCATTCGCAGGTTCGAATCCTGCCGCCCCAGC
>CAXTTU010000352.1:0-3412 GCA_964247225.1 uncultured Sphingomonas sp.
CCGCGACCGGGCCGATCCCGGTCTGCACCAGGCGCTCCGGGCCGTGGCCGTGCCGCACGACGCGCTCGCGCCCGTCCGCCAGCCGCTCGTCTTTCATCTCAGCCAGGAACGCCTCGGCCTCCGCCTCGATGGCCTGGGCCAGCAGGCGGCGTGCGCCACTCCTCAGAACCGCCGTCAGCGGGTCGTCGATCTCGTCGGGCTGACGGAGGGGGACAACGGTGTTACTGCTCATGATGGCGTATCGCTCCTTCGGGAGGTTCAGGCAGGCTTCCACCCGCCTCGATACGCCGCCTTTCTCAAACCGTCGTCACCCATTCTCCGGCATAGCTCAACCCAACAAGAGCCATCAGGTTAAGCTTTCTTTCACAGTTGTCCGATACGGTGCGGCCATCATTGCCCCTTCATAGGCGCTGAGAAGCAACGAGGACGACTGATGCCCGCACTCGCGATGGAGCCAGGCGAGAAGCTTGACACGGAAACCGAGCGCGCCGCCATGCTCGACAGCGCCTTGCAACGCAAGGGTTACCAGCTCCGGTTCCCGCCCAGCCTGGAGGCGCAGTTCGAGCGCGAAGCCGGGCCGCAGCGTTGCCGGGACTTTGTGCGCTTCGGCTTGATCGGCTTCGTCTTGTGCGAGATGTTCCTGCCCAATTACTTCAAGTTGCTGCCGGACATCGCCGGGCGGGAGCTTGTCGTCCAGCTCGCGGTCGTGATCCCGGTCATGCTCGCCATCACGGCCTATGTGAGGATGGAGCCGCCGCCCGTGTTCCGCGAGCTGTCCCAGGTTGTCGCCGCGCTGGCCAGTCTGGTCGCCGCCGTGGCCGCCTACCAGGGTAGCGCAGCACCTGCCGCCGTGTTCTTCCGTTACTCCCCCGTGCTTACCCTGCTCTTCGTGAATGTGGTGGCCGCGGTCCGCTTCCGGTTCGCCGTTCCCGCCTCGGCCCTTACCATGCTGTGCAGCGCTGCGGACCTATGGTGTCTCGAAGGGCCCAGCTCCGACATCAAGAGCATGGTCGCCAGTTCCGTCGTAGTCACCTGCGGCTTCACGCTGCTCGCCAACTACCGGCTTGAACGGCAGCAGCGGCGCACCTTCCTTCTGCACGAGCGCGAGCGCCTCCGGCGCGACGAGGTAGCCCGCCTGGCCGCCGAGCAGGCGCGCGAAGCGCTCGACCGGGCGCGCGAACGCGAGCAGGCCGCCCTGGCCGACGCGGCTCGCACCGCGGAGCTGCGCGACGCGCATCGGGTTGCACGGATCGGCACCTGGCGGCGCGACCTTTTGGAGCAAACGCTGACCTTGTCCGAGGAGCTGCACCAGCTTCTCGGCACCGATCCGCGTTGGTTCGACCCGACGCCCGAGAACCTGATCCGCCTCGTCCATCCAGACGACCGAGCAGCTGCGGGAGCGGTTTTCGCCCGCGCCTCGGCCGGCACGGACGTGGTCGAGCACGAATGGCGGATGTTGCGCCCGGACGGCAGCTCCGCCTGGTTCTGGGCGGAAACCCACGTCGAGACCGACGCATCCGGACAGGCCCTTGCCGTACGCGGCGTATGCCAGGACGTGACCGAGCACCGCGCCACGGCCGAGCGCATCCACCGGCTGGCCCACTACGACACCCTCACGGGCCTGGCCAACCGGTCGCTTCTGCACGAGCGCGTCACGCAGGCCATCGCCCGCGCCCGGTGCGGCGGCGGCAAGCTCGCCGTGCTTTGCCTTGACCTCGACGGGTTCAAGGCCGTCAACGACCTCCACGGGCACGCGGCCGGTGATCGCCTCTTGTGCGAGGTAGCCGCACGGCTCGGCCGCGGTGTGCGCGAAACCGACACCGTCGCGCGCCTGGGCGGCGACGAGTTCGTCGTACTGCAAACGGAGGACGTCGATTCCTGCACGGCACGCGCACTCGCCGAACGGCTCGTCGAGGCGCTGGGCAAACCCTACGACATCGGCACGGGCCAGGCGCAAGCCGCCGTCACCGCTTCCGTGGGCGTGGCGCTCTTCCCCGATGACGGCGGGGAGCCCGAAATCCTGCTGCACAACGCCGACACCGCGCTCTATCGCGCCAAATGGGCGGGCAAGAACCGCGCCGCCTTTTTCCAGCCGGAGATGGACCGCGAGTTGCGCGAGCGTCGCGCGCTTGAACGCGACCTGCGTCAGGCCGCAGCCCGCGGCGAACTGTCGCTCGCCTGGCAGCCGCTGTCCGTGGCGGGCGACGGGGTGATCACCGGGTTCGAGGTGCTGCTGCGCTGGCACCATGCCGAACGCGGCCTCATACCCCCCGACGTGTTCATTCCGGTAGCCGAAGCGTGCGGCGCCATCGCGGCCATCGGCGATTGGGTGATGCGCGAGGCTTGCCGCGAAGCCGCGCGGTGGACGGCCCCGCTCCATGTCGCTGTCAACGTTTCGCCGGTGCAAGCCCAAAGTGGCGAAGCGTTCGCCGTTCTGGTGGAAGAGGCGCTTTCGAGCTCCGGCCTTGACCCGTCGCGTCTGGTTTTGGAGGTCACGGAAGGCGTGCTGATCCGCGACGCCGACCGGGTGCTTGCCGCTCTGAACCGGCTCAAGGCCGGCGGCGTCCGGGTGGCCCTCGACGATTTCGGGACCGGCTATTCCTCGCTCGCCACGCTGCGTGCCTTCCCGTTCGACAAGCTCAAGATTGATCGCAGCTTCGTCGCCGGCATGGGTGCCTCGCCCGGCGACCAGGACACCGCCATCGTTCACGCCGTTCTCGGCTTAGCCCGCGGACTCGGCTTGCCGGTCGTGGCGGAGGGAGTGGAAACGTCCGCGCAGCTCGGGGCGCTGCGCGACGCGGGTTGCCAAGAGGTGCAAGGTTGGCTGGTCGGCCGCCCCGCACCCATCGGAAGGTTCGGTTACCTCACCGGGACGCCGGCGGCGCAACCCGGCGACGTCAGCCTCGCGGCGGCCTGACGCTGAACCGCCCCGGGTTTCCCGGAGGCGATTTGGTGTGTGTTACGCCGCCGTTGCGGGGGTGCGTGTAGCGGCATCGTGGTTGGCTTCAGCTTCGGCGGGCGGGATGTTGCCGGTCGGCTCAAGCAGCCGGCGGTGGTTCCTGATGCGCTCGCGCTCCTCGGTGGTCAGATCGGGCCGCTCCGCCGCATCCCACTCGCCCTGCCCAACCCAGCGCCTGGGCGTCTCACGCGAACAGCCAAACTTGGCCGCGATCGCGCCAACGGACTCCCGTTGCGTCCCGCCCTCGCGCTCGCGATTCTGCACCATCCTCACCGCCCGCTCGCGCAGCTCGGGCGAAAACTGCTCGGCTGTCTTCTGCGTCATGGCTCCGTTCTCTCACGGGATGGAGCCTCCGGCAAACCCGGCGCGGTTCACCAACCACGCCCGTGACCTGATCGAGCAAGGGGCCGACCTCGGCGCCGTCATGACCTCCTTGGCGGTGAGCGAGGCGGC
>CAXTTU010000353.1:0-3385 GCA_964247225.1 uncultured Sphingomonas sp.
GCCTGTTTCCACCCTTATGCCGTACCGCGACCTCGACGATGCGATTTCGCTGGCGAACCGTGGCATGGGCTCGCTCGCACTCTCCTTCTTCTCCTACGATCCTGCGATCACCCGTCGGTTCGTACTCGGCGCAGCGGCATATCACGGGCGTATCGTTGTCATCGACCGTGACAGCGCGCGCGAGTCGACCGGGCACGGTTCGCCCCTCCCAAACCTCATTCACGGCGGCCCCGGGCGCGCGGGCGGCGGCGAGGAGATGGGGGGCATCCGCGGTGTCAAGCACCATATGCAACGCTCGGCGCTGCAAGGCTCGCCACGCCAGCTGTCGGCGGTGATCGGTCGCTGGCTCCTCGGTGCGCCGCAGACAGAGGGCGAGGTGCATCCGTTCCGCCTGCGCTTCGACGAACTCGCGATCGGCTACACGGTCAGGACTGCGACGCGCACGGTGACGCTGGCGGACATCGAGCAGTTCGCGCACTTCACCGGCGACACCTTCTACGCGCACATGGACGAGGCGGCAGCGGCGGCGAACCCGTTCTTCCCGGGCCGGGTCGCGCACGGCTACCTGATCCTGTCGTTCGCCGCCGGGCTGTTCGTCGACCCCGCGCCCGGCCCGGTGCTCGCCAACACCGGACTGGACTCGCTCCGGTTCGTGAAGCCGCTGTCGCCCGGCGAGGCGATGCAGGTCGCGCTGACCGTCAAGGCAAAGACCCGGCGCAACGACGACTATGGCGAGGTGCGCTGGGCCGCGGCCGTCACCAATGGCGAGGACGAGCTGGTCGCGACCTACGACCTGCTGACGATGGTAGCGATCTGACGCCGGTGGACTACGGCCCGCAGACCCGCGAGGCGCTCGAAGCACTCCAGCTCGAGCGGCTGCGGTGGACGCTCCACCATGCCTACGCCAACGTCCCGCATTACCGGCGTGCGTTTGACGCGGCGGGGGTGACGCCTGAGGACCTGCACACGCTAGGTGACATTGCGCGCTTCCCCTTTACCACCAAGGCGGACCTGCGCGCCAACTACCCGTACGGCATGTTCGCGGTGCCGATCGAGCAGGTATCGCGCCTCCACGCCTCGTCGGGGACGACGGGCCAGCCAACAGTGGTCGGCTATACGGCCGGGGATATCGCCACCTGGTCGGGGCTCGTCGCGCGCAGCCTCCACGCGGCGGGCGTCCGCGCGGGGATGAAGGTGCATGTCGCCTATGGCTATGGCCTGTTCACCGGCGGCCTCGGCGCGCATTACGGCGCGGAGGCGCTGGGCTGCACCGTGATCCCGATGGGCGGCGGCCAGACCGAGCGGCAGGTGCAGCTGATCGGCGACCTCCGCCCCGACGCGATCACCGTCACGCCGAGTTACATGCTGGCGATCCTTGACGAGTTCCGGCGGCAGCGGCTGGACCCGCGCGCGACCTCCTTGCGCTACGGCATCTTCGGCGCGGAACCGTGGACGGAGGCGATGCGGCGCGAGATCGAGGGCGCGTTCGGCATCCGGGCGACCGACATTTACGGCCTGTCCGAAATCATGGGGCCGGGGGTCGCGCAGGAGTTTCTCGGCGACGGCGCGCCGACGATCTGGGAAGACCATTTCTACCCGGAGATCGTCGACCCTGACACGGGCGAGGTGCTGCCCGACGGCGCGGAAGGCGAACTCGTGTTCACCTCGCTCACCAAACAGGCGCTGCCTGTCATCCGCTATCGTACCCGTGACCTGACACGGCTGTTACCGGGTGTGGCCACGCCGATGCGCCGCATGGCCAGGATCACCGGGCGCAGCGACGACATGCTGATCATCCGCGGGGTGAATGTCTTCCCGACCCAGATCGAGGAGCAGGTGCTGAGATGCACCTCGCTCGCGCCGCATTTCGTTGTCGAGGTAACCCGCCCGAACCGGATGGATGAGGTGCGGATCGACGTGGAAACGCGCGACGGGTGCGACGAGGCGACGTCACTCGCGCAGGGCCAGCTGCTTGCCGCCCATGTCAAGGATGCGATCGGCATCACCGCTCGCGTCACCACCGTCCGTGCCGGAACGCTGCCCCGCTCGACCGGCAAGGCGAGCCGCGTCCGCGATCTGCGCGCGGGTGAGTAGCAGCGGCTAGACGAGGGTATGGCGCGCCCGGCAGGACTCGAACCTGCAACTCCAAGCTTAGAAGGCTCGTGCTCTATCCAGTTGAACTACGGGCGCGTGCCGGCGTCCTTTAGCCCGGATTGCGCGGAGGGCCAACGCCGATCATACCGGCCCGTATGAGCGGGGACGAGGTACGGGCGACGACCGCGGGCGAGGTGCGCGCGTTCCGCCATTACGACCGGGTGATGGCCGCGTTCGTCGCCATCCTGCTGCTGTCCAACATCATCGGCGCGGGCAAGGTAGCGCGGGTCGCGCTGCCCGGCGTCGGCGATGTGCCGTTCGGCGCGGGCATCCTGTTCTTTCCGATCTCCTATGTTATCGGCGACGTGCTGACCGAAGTGTACGGCTATGCCCGCGCGCGCCGCGTCGTGTGGACCGGCTTTGCCGCGCTACTGTTCATGGCGTTCATGTCATGGGTCGTCGTCGCGCTGCCGCCCGCGCCCGACTGGGGCAACCAGGCCGCGTATGAGGCGGTGTTCGGCCAAGTCGGGCGCATCGTCGCGGCGAGCACCGTCGCCTTCTGGGCGGGCGAGTTCGTCAACGCTTATGTCCTCGCGCGGATGAAGCTGCTCACACGCGGGCGCTGGTTGTGGACGCGGACGATCGGCTCGACGTTGGCGGGGCAGGCGGTCGACAGCCTGCTCTTCTACCCGCTCGCCTTCTGGGGCGCGGAGGGGTGGACGCACGCGCTGGTGGCGCGGGTGCTCCTCACCAACTGGGCGCTCAAGGTCGCGTGGGAGGCGCTGTTGACGCCGGTCACCTATGCCGTGGTCGGCTGGCTCAAGCGCGCGGAGGGGGTGGACGTGTTCGACGAGGGCACGGACTTCTCGCCATTCGCGCGAGGTTAGGCGACCAGCTCGACCAGCCCCTCGAACAGCCGCCGCCCGTCCGTGCCGCCATGCACAGGCTCGAACGCGCGTTCGGGGTGGGGCATCATGCCGAGCACATTGCCGCGCGCGTTAAGCACGCCGGCGATGCCGCGCGCGGAGCCGTTGACGTCCTCCCCATAGCGGAACGCGACCCGGCCCTCGCCCTCCAGCCGGTCGAGCGTGTCCGCGTCCGCGACGTAATTGCCGTCATGGTGCGCGACCGGGACGGTGATCGTCTCGCCGGGCTTGTAGCGCCGCGTGAACGCGCTGTCCGCCTCCCCCACGGTGAGCGACACGTCACGGCACACGAAGTTGAGCCCCGCGTTGCGGATCAGCGCGCCCGGGAGCAGCCCGGCCT
This sequence comes from uncultured Sphingomonas sp., assembly GCA_964247225.1. Taxonomy (GTDB): domain Bacteria; phylum Pseudomonadota; class Alphaproteobacteria; order Sphingomonadales; family Sphingomonadaceae; genus Sphingomonas. The sequence continues at coordinate 3,361 of CAXTTU010000353.1, forward strand.
CGGTCAGCAGCTGGAACCCGTTGCA
>CAXTTU010000354.1:0-3384 GCA_964247225.1 uncultured Sphingomonas sp.
CACCAGCCCCACCGGCATCGTCGCGATCGAGCGCTTCGACGGCACGGACGTGGCAGGGCTTATCTGGGACGCGATCGAGGCGAAGGTGGCGGAGCGTAGACCTGTCGTTCGATGAGGTGAATGGCGCGGCAACCAAGACGGGTAAGCCGGTTTGGACACTCTCGCGGTACCGAGATGGCGACGGGAGATGCTCATGCGCTATCGGAATGCCACGCGACGATCATTGGCGGCCCTCACCTTGGGCCTTGTCGCCGCGACCGCCAACGCGGGCCCGCGTTACGAGCACGCCAATCTCTTCGGTTCGGGTTATTCGGACAAGCAGGTCGCCCCGGGGACCTGGGACGTGCACGCCGCGTCGGCGACGCCCGACGGCGGCCACGCAATCGCCTTGTACCGGGCGGCCGAACTCGCCCGCGCTGCTGGCGCGACCGAGCTCCGCATCACTCGTCAGAAGATCATCACGATCAGCAGGACCGACCGGAGCGGCCGTCCCATGATGTTCGTGCGGGAGGTCGCGAAGCTCAGGGTCCGCGCGGTCCAGAGCGAGGCCGACCGTAGCGCTTGCGAGGAAAAGGAAGCGCGGCGCTGTGTCACCGTTCCGGTGGCCAGATTGTTCGCGCAGTTCGGCCCGTCGCTCGGGCAGGATGCGGGACCCAACCCGACCGCGCTGGCCGCGCAGCCGGTCGTGAGGGTCGGCATCGCGCTTCCCCCCGCCGTTCTGGCACGGCTCGCGGCCCAGTCCAGTGCACAGCCGCTAGCCGCCCCGGTCATGTCCGTTCCGACGCGCGCACTTTCGCCATACGAGCTCGGTCGTCAGCAGGGCCGGGCCGCGCTGGCGGCGTCGGGACAGCCCGTCGACTGAGGTCAAGCCCGCGGATGCGCCGTCCGGTACACGTCCAGCAGATGCGCCGCGTCCACCCCCGTATAGACCTGCGTCGAGCTGAGGCTCGCATGGCCGAGCAGCTCCTGCAACGAGCGGAGGTCCGCCCCGCGGCCCAAGAGGTGCGTCGCGAAACTGTGGCGGAGCGCGTGGGGCGTGGTGCGCGCGCCCAAGCCCAGCCGCCCGCGCGCGCCCCGCACTGCGCGGCGCACCACCGCGGGCGAGAGCGGGCCACCCTTCGCGCCGCGGAACAGCGCGGCGTCTCGCGCCACCGGCCAGGGTGACTGCGCCGTGTACGCCTCCACCGCCGCGCGCACCTGCGGTAGGAGCGGCACCACCCGCTGCTTGTCGCGCTTGCCCGTCACGACCAGCGTCGCGCCAAGCGGCAGCACCGCCCCGGTCAGCGCGAGCGCCTCGCCGATCCGCAACCCAGCGCCATACAGCAGCAGCAACACCGCCCAGTCGCGCGCGCCGATCCAGGGCTCGGCGGCGTCCTCCGCCACTTCGCTGGCGAGCGCGAGGGCCTCGTCGGGCGAGACCGGGCGCGGCACCCCCCGCTTGACGCGCGGACCCCGCACCCGCGGCGCGTCCGTCCCCGTCCAGCCGAGAAAGCCGCGCACCGCCGACAGCTCGCGTGACGCCGACGCATTGCCCAGCCCCTCCCCGCGCCGATGCGCGAGGAAGGCGCGCAGGTCCGCCGCGCTCACCACCGCCAGCCGCTCGCGCGTCACCGCTTCACCCCAGTGCGCTTGCAGAAAGGCGAGCAGCCGCACCGCCGTCGCGCCATAGGCGCGCACCGTATGCGCCGAGCGCCGCCGGTCGCGCAGGAGATGCTCGCTCCACGCCGCCGCCCACGCGCCCGCCTCGCCCTGGATCATCCCTTGGTGTGGCGGGTTCGGAGCGCGCGGCCAAGGACTTGTTAACGGGCCTGGCGATAATCCGTACCGCGATGGAATACCCGTCCGGTCCCGACGAGACGCGCCGCCTGGCCGCGCTGCACGCGCTCGACCTGCTCGACACCGAGCCGGAAACCGAGTTCGACGCGCTGGTCGCGCTCGCGGCGCAGCTGCTCGATTGCCCGATGGCGTTGGTGACGCTGGTCGACCGCAACCGGCAATGGGTCAAGGCGCGCGCGGGCGAGGTCGAGGCCAACGTCTGCCGCGGCGACGCGATCTGCGACCACACGATCCGCGATGCCGGGCCGCTGGTGGTCGAGGACCTCCTCGCCGACCCGCGCTTCACGACCAACCCGCTGGTCGCCGCGCCGGGCGGCCTGCGCTTCTACGCGGGCGCGCCGATCCATGTGACGGAACCCGACGGGACGCGGCGCGCGATCGGGGCGGTGTGCGTGCTCGACCATCGTCCGCGCCGCGTCGATGCCGCCGGTCTCGCCGGTCTCGAACGCCTCGCGACGGTGGCGGAAGCGTTGATCGCCTCGCGCGCGGTCGCCCGCCGCGCTGTCCGGGTCGCGCGCGAGCATGAGCAACAGGCCGCCGAAATTGCCGGACGCGACCGGACGCTGCGCCAGGCGGAGCGGATCGCGCAGATCGGTTCGTGGCGCTACGATCTCGTCGCGGGCCGGCTCGACTGGTCGGAGGGTGCATCGCGTATCCACGCGCTCGATCAGCCGCCGCTCAGGGTGTCCGAAGCGCTCGACCATTACCCGCCGGACGCGCGCGCTCGGGTCAGCGCGGCGCTGGCGCATACTATCGAGACGGGCGCGCCGTTCGATATCGAGGAGGATTTCATCACCGCACGCGGCGACCGACGTCGCCTGCACTCGATGGCAGAGCTGGAGCATGCCGACGGTCGCCCGGCCGCGATCGTCGGCGTGCTTCAGGACGTGACCGACCGCTATGCGCTGGAATGCAGGCTGCGCCGGACCGCCGACACCGACCCGCTGACCGGGGTCGGCAATCGGGCCGCATTCGGGCGCCAGCTCGACGCGGCGCTCCACCGGCATCGAACCGAGGGTACGCCGCTGTTGCTAGCATTGGTCGACCTCGATGGGTTCAAGGCGGTCAACGACACGCTGGGCCACCTCGCGGGCGACGACGTGCTGCGGCACGTCGGCTCGGCACTGGGCGCGCCGTGGCTGATGGGCAGCACCGCCGCGCGGCTCGGCGGGGACGAGTTCGCGCTGGTGGTCGAGAACCCGATGCTCGCGGCCGAGCCCGACCGCTTCCGTGCCCTGCTGGAGAGCGCGTTGCGGCTACCGGTGGTGGCGAGCGGGATCAGCATGACCGCGGCGGGAACGGTCGGGGTCGCGGTGCCCGGCCCCGACGGGCACGGCGCGCGCGAATTGATCCAGCGTGCCGACGCCGATCTCTACGCCGCCAAGCGCGCGCGGGTCGGCGACCGGCGCGGGCGGGAGCGGCGCGCGGGCTGACCGCTAGCGGAAGGAACAAAACGGCATTGGCCCGCGACTCGCCGCGTCCTATCTAGGCGGCGATGTCGCGCGCCCGCGTTCTCCTGCTCAATGCCGCGCTGGGGCCGCTCGACTA
>CAXTTU010000355.1:0-3384 GCA_964247225.1 uncultured Sphingomonas sp.
TCTCCATCGTCTCGCGCGCGGCCTCGACCACCTTGTCGACCGTGAAGCCGAACTTCTCCTGCAGCTTCGCGATCGGGGCGGAGGCGCCGAACGTCGTCATGCCGATCGTGCGCCCTTCGAAGCCGACATAACGGTCCCAACCGATCATCCCGCCCTGCTCGATCGACACGCGCGCGCGGACCGACGGGGGCAGGACCGAGTCGCGATACGCCTCATCCTGCTTTTCATACAGGTGCCACGACGGCATCGACACCACTCGCGCCTTGGCTCCACCTTCCGCGAGCTTGTCCGCCGCCTGGCAGGCGAGCCCGACCTCGGAGCCGGTCGCGATCAGGATCACGTCGGGCTCGCCTTCGTCCTTGGTCAGGACATAGCCACCGCGGTGCAACCCGTCGGCGGGAGCATATTTCGTCCGGTCCAGCGTCGGGAGCGCCTGGCGCGAGAGGATCAGGCACGATGGCTCGTTGGTCGCCGCCAGCGCCGACTTCCACGCCTCGCGCGTTTCGTTCGCGTCGCCCGGGCGGATCACGTTCAGCCCCGGGATCGCGCGCAGGGCCGTCAGCTGCTCGATCGGCTGGTGCGTCGGGCCGTCCTCGCCGACACCGATCGAATCGTGCGTGAACACGAAAGCGACCGGCATTTCCATGATCGCAGCCAGCCGGATCGGCGGGCGCATGTAATCGGAGAAAACCATGAACGTGCCCGTGTAGGGCCTGAGATACGACGCGGCCATGCCGTTCGCGATCGAGCCCATCGCGTGCTCGCGGATGCCGAAATGCAGGTTGCGCCCGCCATAGTCGTTGAACTCGAACGAGGGTGCGTCCTTGATATCGGTCTTGGTCGAGGGCGACAGGTCCGCCGAGCCACCCAGCAGCCAGGGCAGTTTAGGCGCGAGCGCGTTCAGGATTTTGCCGCTTGCCTCGCGGCTGGCGATGCCCTTCGGGTCAGGCGGGAAGTCGGGGAGGTCCTGGTCCCAGCCTTGCGGCAGCTCGCTGCGCCGCATCAGCCGGAGTTCCTCGGCCAGGTCGGGGAACTGCTCGGCATATCGCGCGAACATCGTGTCCCACTCCTCGCGGAGCGCGGTGCTGCGCCCGGCCAGCGCCTCCTGAAAATACTGCTTGGCCTCGGGCGGGACGAGGAACTGCGCGTCCTCGGGCCAGCCATAGGACTTCTTCGCGCCGCGGATTTCCTCCTCGCCCGGCGCGTCCGAATGCGCCTTGTGCGTGCCCGCGCGCGTGGGGAAGCCGATGCCGATCACCGAGCGCACCATGATGAAGGTGGGCCGGTCGTCGGTCGCCCGGAACGCCTCGATCGCGCTTGCAAAGGCGGCGGTGTCCTCCGCATCCTCGACCACCAGCGTCTTCCAGCCATAAGCGCGGAACCGCTCGGCCACGTCCTCGTCGAACGCGAGCGGGGTGCCGCCCTCGATGGTGATGCCGTTGCTGTCGTACACCCAGCACAGGTTGGAGAGCTTGAGGTGCCCCGCGACCGACGCCGCCTCGCTCGCGACGCCCTCCATCAGGTCGCCGTCCGAGCAGAAGACGTACACGTCATGGTCGAACACGGTGAAGCCCGGCTTGTTGAACCGCGCCGCCAGCCAGCGCTCCGCCAGCGCCATGCCGACCGAATTGCCGCAGCCCTGGCCAAGCGGGCCGGTGGTGGTCTCCACGCCCGTCGTCAGCCGGTATTCGGGGTGGCCGGGCGTCCGCGACGACAACTGGCGGAACTGCTTGATGTCATCAAGGCTGACCGCCGGGCGACCCGTCTTGGTCCCGTCCGCATCGATCTCCTCAATGCCCGCGAGGTGGATCAGCGCATAGAGCAGCATCGACGCGTGCCCGCACGACAGCACGAACCGGTCGCGGTTCATCCAGTCGGGCTTGCTCGGGTCATAGCGCAGGTACTTCGCCCACAGCGTTTCCGCGATCGGGGCCAGCGCCATCGGCGTGCCGGGATGGCCCGAGTTTGCCTTCTGCACCGCGTCCATCGCCAGCGTGCGAATGGTGTCGATCACCTTGCGGTCGGGCGACCCGTCCTCGCGCACCTCGGCATGCGAGACATGGTCCATCGTGTCGGTATCAGCCATGCGCGTCTCGTCCCGTTCCCGTGCCCGCCGAACGAAGGTGGCGCGACAAGGTTGCCTTGCGTTATCTTCGTTCCAGCTTCGTGACGGTCTCGGCCATCGATATATAGGCCGCATCAACCTCGTCGAGGAACAGGCCATGCCCGACCAGCCCCGGTATCGCCTGCAACGCGGCGGCGAGTGCGCGCGGCTCCGGAAACGGCGCGAAACAGCAATCGAGCACTAGATTGCTCTGGTCGGTGAGGTAGGGTCGCCCGTCCGTTAGCCTCAGCACCGGCTCGGCCCCGAGCGCGCGTAATGCGGCGGCGACCGACTCGCGCGCGAAAGGAACCACCTCGACCGGCACCGGCGCAGCACCGAGCAGCTCAACGCGCTTCGTTGCGTCGGCGATCACGATCATGCGCGCGGAGGCGGCGGCGACCACCTTCTCGCGCAACATCGCTCCGCCCGCGCCCTTGATCGCAACCAGCGCGCCGTCGATCTCGTCGGCACCATCGATGGTTAGGTCGACCGCAGCGACATCGGCCATGTCGAGCAGTTCAATCCCGAGCGCCTCCGCCTGCCGCCCGCTCGCGACGGAAGTGGCGACCGCGCGGATGCGCAAGCCCTCGCGCACCCGCGCGCCGATCGCGTCGATCGCGTGCTTGGCGGTGGAGCCGGTACCGAGACCCACGAGCATCCCGCCCTGCACTTCGGCCACCGCCGCCTCGGCCGCGAGCCGCTTGTCGTCGTCCTGCGTCACGGCCTGCGCCATGCGCGCTAGCCCCGCGCGGCACAAGCCTTCGACAGCGCGGGCAAGCGCTGTAGCAGAGCGTTACCCGGACGCCGTCAGGCCGGTAATGGAGCTGATAGTCGCGCGCCTGCCCGTTTAAGCAAGCGCGCGATCCCCCGTCACGCCTTGGCGTCGGCCCGCGTGTCGCGGCGCTCGGCGATGCGCGCCGACTTGCCCGTGCGGCCGCGCAGGTAATAGAGCTTCGCGCGGCGAACGGCACCGCGGCGGACCACCTCGATCGAGTCGATATTGGGCGAGTAGAGCGGGAACACGCGCTCGACACCCTCGCCGAAGCTCATCTTGCGGACGGTGAACGAAGAGCCCATGCCCCTGTTCGCGCGCGCAATGCACACACCCTCATAGGCCTGGACGCGAGTGCGCTCGCCCTCGACCACCTTGACGCCGACCTTGAGCGTGTCGCCCGCGCGGAACTCGGGGATCGCGCGAACGGCGGTCAGCTTGGCAATCTGCTCGGCTTCGAGCGTCTGGATCAGGTTCATCGGTCACACTTCCGGTTCGTCGCCGCGCG
>CAXTTU010000356.1:0-3369 GCA_964247225.1 uncultured Sphingomonas sp.
ACCGACGATGTCGACGCCGCGCTGCGTCCCCGCTCGCTCGACGATTTCGTCGGGCAGCAGGCGGCGCGCGAGAACCTGCGCGTGTTCATCCGCGCGGCGTTGTCGCGGGGCGAGGCGCTCGACCATGTGCTGTTCTTCGGGCCACCGGGGCTGGGCAAGACGACGCTGGCGCAGATCGTCGCGCGCGAGATGGGAGTCGGCTTTCGCGCCACCAGCGGCCCGGTGATCGCCAAGTCGGGCGACCTCGCCGCGCTGCTCACCAACCTGGAGGACGGCGACGTCCTGTTCATCGACGAAATCCACCGGCTCCAGCCTGCCGTCGAAGAGGTACTCTACCCGGCAATGGAGGACCGCGCGCTCGACCTGATGATCGGCGAGGGGCCATCCGCGCGCTCGGTCCGCATCGACCTGCCGCGCTTCACGCTGGTGGGCGCGACGACGCGGCAAGGACTGCTCACCACGCCGCTGCGCGACCGGTTCGGCATCCCGGTGCGGCTGCAATTCTATACGGTCGAGGAGCTCACCCGCGTCGTCACGCGAGCAGCGGGCTTGCTCGGCCTGCCGGTTACGCCGGACGGCGCGAGCGAGGTGGCGCGCCGGTCGCGGGGGACGCCGCGCATCGCCGGGCGGCTGCTCAGGCGAGTGCGCGATTTCGCGCACGCGGCGGGACACGACACCGTCGACGCGCGCGCGGCGGATGCGGCGCTCAACCGGCTGGAGGTCGACAGGCTCGGCCTCGACGCGATGGACCGCCGCTATCTCCTGATGATCGCCGACGTGTATCGCGGTGGCCCCGTGGGCGTAGAAACGCTCGCCGCGGGGCTGAGCGAACCGCGCGACACGGTGGAGGAGGTGATCGAGCCGTACCTGATCCAGCTGGGGCTCGTGGCGAGAACCGCGCGCGGGCGCTCCCTCAACGCGGGCGGGTGGAAGCATCTGGGGCTGAACCCGCCGGTGGGCTCGCAGGACGGGTTGTTCGATTAAGAGCAGTTCCTTCACTGAGAGGAAAAGACCGTGATCCTGTCTTTGCTGCTACTCGCGTCAGGAGCAGACGGCTATCGCGTTCGCGACCTGCGTGATGATGACCTGATCCGGTTCCAGGCGGCGACCTACGACAAGAGCCTGCTTCAGGGCACACGCGTCATTATCGGCCGTCATCATGGCGCAACGGTGGTGGCGGACTTCCCCTGTTCGGACGTCTGTCCGAACTACACGACGCGCATCGTTCATTATGAGCTTGAACCGGGGCAAAGCTGCACCGGGATCGGCGGCGTCGAGCGATGGGCCATGGTGCCCGCCGGCGTCGCCGCGCACCGCGACAAGTTCTGTGTTCCCGAAGTGCTCGGAACCGAGCTGATCCGCGAAGGCGACTGAAGCTCTCAAGGGCGTCGAACGTCGTGATGCCGCCGCGTGGCGCATGATCGTTCTATCTGCTAGCGGCTCCATCATGCCCTCGGCCGCCGCTTCCGCCCGCGAGATCCTCGTCCGTTTGCACGACGTGATGGCCGCGCGGACCTCCGCGCAGGCCAAGCTCAACTCGGTCGTCGGCATCATCGGCGAGGCGCTGTCGAGCGAGGTTTGCTCGGTGTACCTGCTGCGCGAGGGCGTGCTGGAGCTGTTCGCCACGCGCGGGCTCGATCAGGCGGCGGTGCATGTCACCCGGCTCGCGCCCGGCGAGGGGCTGGTGGGCACGATCGCGGAAACGGGCGAGGCGCTGAACCTTGACGAGGCCGCCAGCCACCCCGACTTCGCCTACAAGCCCGAGACCGGCGAGGAGCGGTTCCACTCGTTCGCGGGCGTCCCCATCATCCGCCGCGAGCGCGCGGTGGGCGTGCTCTGCGTCCAGCACACCGACCAGCGCCGCTATGCCGATGTCGAGATCGAGGCGCTGCAGACCGTGGCGATGGTCCTCTCCGAGCTCATTGCCAATGCCGGGTTGATCGACACGGGCGCGGGCGGCGATGCACGGCCGCAATCGACCGCGCCGGTGCGCATCCCGGGCCTCAAGCTCGTCGAGGGGATGGGCGCGGGCAACGCGGTATTCCACCAGCCGCGCATCGTCATCGAGCATACGGTCGCGGAGGACACCGAGGCCGAGCGCGCGCGCGTCTATGCCGCCTTCGCCAAGATGCGCGACGGCATCGACCGGATGACACGCGAGGCGGAGTTCGGCGTCGATGGCGAGCACAAGGAGGTGCTCGAGACCTACAAGATGTTCGCCTATGACGAGGGCTGGTCCCGGCGCATCAACGAGGCGATCGACTCCGGCCTGACCGCGGAAGCGGCAATCGAGCGGGTGCAGCAGCGCACGCGCCAGCGGATGCGGCAGATCGGCGACCCGCTGCTCGCCGACCGGATGCACGATCTGGAGGACCTTGCCAATCGCCTCCTCCGCATCGTCTCGGGCCAGATGGGCACGGCGGCGCAGCTGGGCCTGAGGCAAGACACGATCCTGATTGCGCGCAACCTCGGCCCCGCCGAGCTGCTCGAATATGACCGGCGGCGGCTAAAGGGTGTGGTGCTGGAGGAGGGCTCGCTCACCGCGCACGTCACCATCGTCGCGCGGGCGATGGGAGTTCCGGTGCTGGGGCGCGTGCGCGAGGTGCGGCGGTTGATCGCGGAAGGCGACCCGCTGTTGCTCGACGTGCTGGAGGGGACCGTCACCGCGCGGCCCTCGGCGGTGATGGCGGAGGCATTCGACGCGAAGCTGATGCTGCGGCAGAAGCGGCGCGCCGCGTTCGCCGCGATGAAGTCGGTGCCGCCGGAGACCAAGGACGGCCACCGCATTACCGTGATGGTCAATGCTGGCTTGCGCGACGATGTCGCCGCGCTCGACGTCACGGGCGCGGACGGCATCGGGCTGTTCCGCACCGAGTTCCAGTTCCTCGTCTCGGCGACATTGCCCCAGCGCGAGCGGCAACAGCGGCTCTACAAGGAAGTGCTCGATGCGGCGGGTGACAGGCCCGTGGTGTTCCGCACCGTCGATATCGGCGGCGACAAGGCGCTTCCCTATCTCCAGCACGACGGCGCGGACGAAGAGAACCCGGCGATGGGCTGGCGCGCGCTGCGCCTCAGCCTGGAGCGCGACGGGCTCATGAAGGCACAGGCGCGCGCGCTGCTGGAAGCCGCGGCGGGGCGGACCCTCAACGTCATGTTCCCGATGGTGTCCGAGCCGTGGGAGTTCGACGAAGCGCGCGCCTTGTTCGAGGCGCAGCGGGCGTGGGTCGCGCACCGCAAGCGGAGCATCCCCGCCGAGATCCGCTATGGCGCGATGCTGGAAGTGCCCGCGCTCGCGGAGCAACTACCCGAGCTGCTGCCGCGCGTCGATTTCCTGTCGATCGGCACCAACGACCTGACCCAGTTCCTGTT
>CAXTTU010000357.1:0-3355 GCA_964247225.1 uncultured Sphingomonas sp.
CGGTGAACGGCGCGCGGCTGTCCTTGAACCTCGACACGGGCCGCGCGGTGATCGACGGCGCGGGCGTGCCGAGCGGCGGCGGCGCGGCGGGCGCGACCCGCACCGCGCCCGGGGGCCGGGTAACGGGGACCTTCTCCGTGCCCAAGCGCGACGCGACGCCCGCCAAGCCTTAGCCGTTCGCCGCGTCCGGGCTGGCGGGTAGCGCGCGTCTTATGCAGGTTCCTTGCCAAGCGGCGCGCGTTTAAGGGTCGTTAACCAGCTTCTGCGAGGCCACCACCGCTCATGGACGATGTCAGCACCGTATCGGCGATCCGCCCCGCCCCGCTCGAGCTCGCGCGCGCGGACGGGTTGCAGGTCGTCTCGATCGCCAAGTCCTATGACAAGCGCACCGTGCTCGCCGACGTATCGGTCAATGTCGCGCATGGCGAAGTGATCGGGCTGCTCGGCCCCAACGGCGCGGGCAAGACCACCTGCTTCTACTCGGTGATGGGGTTGGTGAAGCCCGATTCGGGCCGCATCATGCTTGACGGCGAGGATATCACCGGGCTGCCGATGTACCGCCGCGCGATCCTGGGCCTCGGCTATCTGCCGCAGGAGACCTCCATCTTTCGCGGGTTGTCGGTCGCGAAGAACATCTCGGCGGTGCTCGAACTCGCGGAGCCTGACCGTGCCGCACGCGCGGTGCGGCTGGAAAAGCTGCTCGACGAGTTCGGCCTCACCCGGCTGCGCGACGCGCCCGCGATGGCGCTATCGGGCGGCGAACGACGCCGGGCGGAGATCGCGCGCGCGCTGGCCGCCGACCCGTCGATCATCCTGATGGACGAGCCGTTCGCGGGCATCGACCCGATCTCGATCGCCGACATTCGCGACCTGGTCTGCCAGCTGAAACAACGCGGCATCGGCGTGCTGATCACCGATCACAATGTCCGCGAGACGCTGGACATCGTCGACCGCGCGTACATCATCTATGACGGTCGCGTGCTGTTCGCGGGCACGCCCAAGGAACTGGTCGCGGACGCGAATGTCCGGCGGCTGTATCTGGGCGAGAGTTTCTCGCTCTAGCGCATGACGCTCGCCCCCAAACCATTCGTGCTGAGCCTGTCGAAGCACCGCCTTCTTTGCTGCTCGCAGAAAGGAAAACGGCCCTTCGACAAGCTCAGGGCGAACGGGGGTGGAGCGCACTTCCCGCCCCTTAGGCGTGCCGCATGACGCTCGCCCCGCGCCTCGACCTGCGCCAGTCGCAGTCGCTGGTGATGACGCCGCAACTGCAGCAGGCGATCCGGCTGCTCGCGCTGTCCAACCTCGAGATCGAGGGCGTCATCGCGGAGGAGATCGAGCGCAACCCGCTGCTCGAGGCGAGCGCGCCCGAGACCGATGTGCCGGTCGCCGCCGAGCCGGTCGCCGCCGTTTCAGGCGAGCTTGCCGGGGCAGATGAGCTCGTCACCGGCGCGACCGGGGGCGAGGCGGGGCTCGACTTCGACACGGGCGCGGCGTTCGACGACTCCCCCGCCGACCTCGCGGGCGCGCCGCTCGACGGGGGCTTGCGCGTGACAAGCGCGAGCGGGCCCGGAGGCGAGGACGCGCCCGAGCTCGACGCGCTCCCACAAGCGGCGCTCAGCCTGGCCGACCATCTCCTCGCGCAGATCGGCGCGGTCGTCGATGGCGCGGACCGGTTCATCGCCGCGCACCTGATCGACCTGCTCGACGAGGCGGGGTATCTGCGCGCCTCCTTGCTGGAGGTCGCTACCCGGCTCGGGGTTCCGCTCGCGCGCGTCGAGGCGGTACTCGCGCTGGTCCAGACGCTCGACCCGACCGGGGTCGGCGCGCGCGATCTCGCCGAATGTCTCACGCTCCAGGCGCGGGAGGCGGATCGCTACGACCCGGCGATGGCGCGGCTGCTCGACCATCTCGACTTGCTGGCGCGCGGCGAGCGGGCGCGTCTGAAACGCATCTGCGGCGTCGACGACGAAGATTTGGCGGACATGATCCACGAGCTGCGCGCGTACGACCCCAAACCCGGCTGCCGCTATGGCGGCGAGCCCGCGCAGGCGGTGGTACCCGACCTGTTCGTCGCTCGCCGGGGCACGGGCTGGGCGGTCGAGATCAACGGGGCGACGCTCCCGCGCGTGCTGGTCGACCGGCGCTACTATGCGGAGCTGTCGGCGGGTGGCGACAAGGCCTCGCGCGCGTGGCTGTCCGACTGCCTCGCCAGCGCCAACTGGCTGGTCAAGGCGCTCGACCAGCGCCAGCGCACCATCATCAAGGTGGCGAGCGAGATCGTCCGCGTGCAGGAGGCGTTCTTCCTCGGCGGCGTCGCGCACCTCCGCCCGCTGACGCTGCGGACCGTGGCGGAGGCAACGGGGGTGCATGAATCGACGGTCAGCCGCGTCACGTCGAACAAGTATCTCCATTGCGCGCGCGGGCTGTTCGAGCTGAAATATTTCTTCACCAGCGCGATCCAGGCCGCGGACGGCGGCGAAGCGGTGTCGGCGGAGGCGGTCAAGAGCGCGATCCGCGCGCTGATTGCCGCCGAGGGTGCAGCGGTGCTGAGCGACGACACGCTGGTGGATCTCCTCCGCGCCAAGGGTTTCGACATCGCCCGGCGCACGGTGGCGAAGTATCGCGAAGCGCTCGGCATCGGCAGCTCGGTCCAGCGCCGCCGCGTCAAGGCGCTGGAGCGCGCGGCCTAGCAGCGTCGGCGCGGGGCGGACCCGCGACGACGCCGGCCACAAGCCTATTCCGCTTCGGCGACCTCAGCCTCTGCCTTGGTCTTGTGGCTGATGCCCGGCTCTTCGGCGGGGGGCGAGTAGACGGTGAAGAGCTTCAACGGTTCCTCGCCGCGGTTGATGATATTGTGCTTGGTCCCCTTAGGGATCACGACCATGTGGTTCGGACCTACCTTGGTCCGGTGCCCATCGAGCACCGCCTGTCCGTCGCCCGCGACAAAGAATGTGGTCTGGTCCGCGTCGTGCGTTTCCTCGCCGATGTCGTCGCCCGGCTCGATGCTCATCAGCACGATCTGGACGTTCTCGTCGAGATAGACCTCCTTCTGGTACAATTTATTCTTGGTCGCGAGGTCGATCATGTCCTTGTTGAAGACGGCCACGGTTTATCCTTTTGATGGTGAAGCGGCGCTAACCGGCGCGGCGCGAGTCGGGTTCCCGGGTTGCGGACACACCCGAATGGACCTAAATTGGTCAGGTAGTTAGTCAGGAGCGATCCGATGGCCTCCATACCCCTAGCCGAAGCGAAGGCGAAGTTTTCCGCGTTGGTCGAACGCGCGGAGGCGGGCGAGACCGTCGAGATCACAAAACGCGGTCGTCCCGTGGCGAAGCTGGTTCCCACCGATCCGCCG
>CAXTTU010000358.1:0-3354 GCA_964247225.1 uncultured Sphingomonas sp.
GACCCAGAGTCAGACGTTCCCGACCCTATCGGCAATGTCGAGTTTCGGTCATTGGTTCAGCTTTCCACCAAGCCTGGCTTGGTGCGGGCGAACCCCAAATGCGATCCTTACCCGACGCGCAAGACAGATCGATGTTACATGAAGACGAGCGGCCAATTCCGTTTGGGCTGCAACTCGGTGTCCCGTTCAGCCGAGCGGACTGGTGGACGACCCGATCTTGTCGGTTGTCTCGAGCGGGACCCGGCAGCCGTTGAGGAACATCGCCAGCAGCGTGAAGTACCCGATCGCCAGGATCAGCTTGCGCGTGCCCACCTCGCCGTAGCGCGCGAGCAGGCCGGACAGGGTCTCGTCGGTCAGCGTTCCGCCGCGCACCAGCTCGTCAACCGCCGAGCAGCCGAGCAGATACTCCGGAGCCAGCCCTTGCACGGACCCGTCCGCAGCAATCGCGTCGATCTCGTTCTGGCTTAGCCCGACGTTCAGCGCCATCCTGGAATTCTGCTGCCATTCATAAGGCGCGTTGAGCAGCGTGGCCGCGCGCAGCGTGACGACCTCCCTCAGCTTCGCGTCGATGCCGCCCGGCTTGAACAGCGCCTTCACCAACGCCACCACCGGGGCGAAGCAATCGTCCGTGCCGGTCAGCATCTTGGTGACGTTGAGCACGTCCGGCTTGTAGGCGTCGCCCATCGCTTGCTTGACGTTGTCCTCACCCGGGAGCGGGATCGCGACGGTCGTGGCATAGGAGGTCAGCTTGGTCATGGTTCGGCCTTTCTGAGGAGGTGAGACGCGCGGTCGCTAGAGCAGTTTGTCCGGCGTGATCGGCAGGTCGCGGACGCGCTTGCCGGTGGCATTGAAGATCGCATTGGCGATCGCGGCGGCGGTACCGACCAGCCCCATCTCGCCCAGCCCTTTCGATCCGAGTGGGTTGGCGACGAGGTCCGGCTCTTCCAGCCAGACGACCTCCATGCCGTGCGTGTCGGCGTAAACGGGGACGTGATAGTCGGCCAGCTCGGGGTTCATCCACATGCCGTTGCGCGGGTCGAGCTCGTTCCCCTCCATCAACGCCATGCCGATGCCCATCGTCACCGCGCCGATATATTGGCTCGTCGCGAGCCTGGGGTTGATGATGCGCCCCACGTTGATCGCGCTAAGGAAGCGGCGCACCTGGGTGACGCCGGTGTCCGCGTCGATCGCGACCTCGCAGAAATGCGCGCCGAAGGAGTTCATCGAGAACTTCTTCGCTTTTTCCTTGTCCGGTCCGGCTTCGGCGGTGGCCGCTACCTCCTCGCGACCGGCGCGGCGCAGCACGGACGCGAAGCTGTTCTCTCCGGCGGCACCGGTCGCGCCCAGCTGGCTCAGCTCGGCCAGCACCTGTTCGCAGGCCTGCTTGGTCGCGGTGCCGATCCACATCGTCGTGGTCGAGCCGCCCGTCTGCATCGCGGGCGGCAGGTCGGAGTCGGCATAGTTGAAGGTGACGTCGTCATAGCCGACGCCGAGCGCCTCGGCGGCGATCTGGCGCGCGGTTGTCGCGATGCCGTTGCCGAAGTCGTGCGTCGAGCTCTCGACGGTGATCGCGCCGTCTGCCCCGACGCGGCAGCGGACCTGGCACGGGCTGCCCTTCAGCGGATAGGTCGTGGATGCATAGCCATGCCCGATCAGCAGGTCGCCTTCGCGCCAGGTTCCGGGCGTCTGCCGCCGCTTGTCCCAGCCGAACGCCGCCGCGCCCCGGTCGATGCACTCGAGCAGGCGGCGGCAGCTGAACGCCTTGCCGGTCATCGGCTCGGTGGCGGGCTCGTTCAGCCGCCGCAGCTCGAGCGGGTCGATCGCCAGTTCATGCGCGAGTTCGTCCATCGCCGATTCGAGCGCATAGATGCCCGACGTCTCGCCCGGGCCGCGCATGTTGGTGGGCTGGTTGATGTTGAGAAACACGATCTTCTGCGCCAGCGCGCGGTTCGCGGCCGCGTAGAGTTCGCCCGTCAGCTTGGAGAAGGGCTCGACGAACGGGTCGGTCTCCGAACAATCGCTAAAGCCCTGGTGGAGGATCGTGTCGAGGTGCCCCGCCTCGCTCGATCCGAGCGCGACCCGCTGCAGCGTGTCGGGACGATGGCCGCTGTTCGAGGTGACTTCCCGGCGGGTCAGCAGCAGCCTGACGGGGCGCTCCGTCAGCCGTGCGCACATCGCGGCGAGTGCGAGGTGCGGGCGGACGGCCCCCTTGCTGCCGAACGCGCCGCCGACGAACTTGGAGCGGACATGCACGTGCTCGTCCGGGAGCCCGAACAGCTGGGCGAGGTTGCGCTTCGCCCCCTGCACATAGCGCGACGGCTCTTCCACGAACAGTTCGCCCTCGCGCCACTCGGCCAGCGTCGACTGCATCTCCATCGAGTGGTGGTTCATCAGCGGGGTCGAGTAGGTCTCGTCGATCCGCCGCTCGGCCCGGACGAGCGCGCCTTCGGGATCGCCGTCGATAACGATGATCGGCTCACCAAGCAGCGACGCGGGCTTGCGCGCATGGGCGAGGTTGTTGCGGAACGAGCAGGCGGGCGTCTCCGCCTCATACTCGACCCGGACCAGCTCGGCGCCCGCCGTCGCCGCCTCGAAGCTGTCGGCCACGACGACGGCGATGATCTGCCCCCAATAGTGAACCCGGTCGGACTCGAGCGGCAGCACGCGCGAGGCGGTGTTGGTCGTCACCTTGGCCGGGTCGGCGGGCTGCTTGGCGGTATTGTCGAAATAGTCCTTGGGCGGGTTCAGCGGAGCCACGTTGGCGGGGGTGAGCACCAGCACGACGCCGTCCGCTGCCTCGGCGGCGCTGGTGTCCAGCATCCTGACTCGCCCCTTGGCGATCTTGCTCGTGACCAGCACGGCACAGGCCATGTCCGGTGGCGAGAAGTCGGCCGTGTACTTTGCCGCGCCCGTAACCTTCAACGCCGCATCGGCGCGCTCGTGTGACCAGCCCGTCGCCATCCTACTGCTCCGCCGTGATGTGTGTGCCCGTGCCGGCGAGCGCGGTTCGCAGCGCACGCACGATGAGGCGGCGCGCCAGTTCGACCTTGTAGCGGTTGTGCTGGAGCGGCCTCGCCGCGGCGATCTCAGCCTCTGCGGCGGCGAGGAAGCGTTCGTCCGACGGCGCGCCGCCGCGCAGGACCCGCTCGGCCTCAACCGCCCGCCACGGCTTGTGCGCGACGCCACCCAGCGCCAGCCGCACATCGACGATGTGGCCCTCCCTCACCTCCAACCCCGCCGCGACCGAGACGAGCGCGAAGGCGTAGCTCGTCCGCTCGCGCACCTTCAGGTAGCAGGAGTGATCGGCGAGGTTGTTGCCCGGCACGGATATCGAGGTGACGAGCTCGCCCGGTT
>CAXTTU010000359.1:0-3334 GCA_964247225.1 uncultured Sphingomonas sp.
GCATGAAGACAGCATTGGTTTGCGGCGCCGGCGGCTTCATCGGCGGCCATCTCGTCCGGCAGCTGAAAGCCCAAGGGTTCTGGGTCCGCGGCGTCGACCTCAAGTTCAACGAGTTCAGCGAGACGGAGGCGGACGACTTCGTCATCGGCGACCTGCGGAATCAAGAGGTGTGCGACCGCGTCGTCGACCGGCGTTTCGACGAAGTGTACCAGCTCGCCGCTGACATGGGCGGCGCGGGCTATATCTTCACCGGCGAGCATGATGCGGACATCATGCACAACAGCGCGACCATCAACCTCAACATCGCCGACCGTTGCCACAAGCGCAACATCAAGCGGGTCTTCTATTCCTCCTCCGCCTGCATGTACCCGGCGTACAATCAGGAGGACCCCGATAACCCGAACTGCGCGGAGGAGTCCGCTTATCCCGCGGCGCCCGACAGCGAATATGGCTGGGAGAAGCTGTTCTCCGAGCGGCTGTTCCTCGCCTATAACCGCAACCACGGGATGCAGAACCGCGTCGCGCGCTACCACAATATCTTCGGGCCGCAGGGCACCTGGCGCGGCGGCAAGGAGAAAGCGCCCGCCGCCGTATGCCGCAAGATCGCGACCGCGAGCAGCGGCGACGCGATCGAGATCTGGGGCGACGGCTCGCAGACCCGCTCGTTCCTGTATGTCGACGAGTGCGTCGAGGGGACGATCCTGCTGACGCGCTCCGCCTTCTCCGGCCCGGTCAATATCGGCTCGGAGGAGATGGTGACGATCAACCAGCTGGTCGACCTCGTCGCCGACATCGCGGGCAAGCGGGTGGAGAAGAACCATATCGACGGGCCGCTCGGCGTGCGCGGGCGCAATTCGGACAACCGGCTGATCCAGGAGAAGCTCGGCTGGAAACCCTCGCAACCGCTCCGCGCCGGGCTGGAGCGCACCTATGAGTGGATCGAACAGCAGGTGATGCGCAACGCGGCGTGAAGGGGCGGCGCAGCTATTCGTCTGCTTCTCGAGCGATCGCAAACAAGCTCCTCCCCCGCAAGGGGGAGGTGGCGCGCGTAGCGCGACGGAGGGGGAGGACCGGCGGACGTTCTGGGGTCCTCCCCTCCACCACCGAGCTACGCTCGGCGGTCCCCCTCCCCCTTGCGGGGGAGGACTTATCGAGCGCGTTCACCGTATTGGCAGGTCCTGACAAGCCCTACTCCCGCATCACCCGCTCGCGGATCGGGAGGGCGGGGTTGCCTGAATACACCGTCCACGCCTCCGCATCGGTGAACAGGCACCCGCGCGCGCCGAGCACGGCGCCGTCGGGCACGCGCACGCCCGGGCCGACGAATGCCTCCGCGGCGATCCAGACCCGGTCGCCGATCGTGATCGGGCGCGTCTGGAGCTGGAACGCCGGGTCGCGATGGTCGTGCGTGCCGCTGCACAGATGCGCGCGTTGCGAGATGATGCTGTCCTCGCCGATGGTGATCGCGCCCTGATTATAGACGATCGCCTCCGCACCGATCGTCGAACCGCGGCCGATCGACAAGTTGGACGGTAGCCAGATCCGCGCGCTGCCGTACACCGTCGCCCCCGGCGCGACCATCGCCCCGAACGCGCGCAGGATCAGCCGCCGCCACCCGTTGAGCTGGCGCGGGGTCCAGCGCGCGAACAGGAGCCACACGACCCCGAACGCCAGCCGCGTCAGGCGATTGCCCAGCGAGAAACTCGGGCCGCCCTCGGTCGAGCGGTGCGCGCGGGCGTCAAGAACGGTCATGCCGCGCAATGCTTATCAACGCCCAGCGAGTTTCGATAGACATAGATCAGGCCGCCTCGGCAACGCCGCCGTCGAACATCCGCAGCGCCAGCACCGCCTGCGTCCGGTTGCCGACCTCCAGCTTGCGGAAGATCGCGGCGAGGTGCGACTTCACCGTCGGCTCGGCCAGCTGCAGGTCCCACGCAATCTGCTTGTTCTGGCGCCCGTCCGCGACCGCGCGCAGCACGCGCAACTGCGCGGACGACAGCTCGCCGACACGCGCCGCCGCCCGGTCCTCCGCGCTCGGCTCGGCGGGGACGAGCAAGGCGGGCGGGAGCCATCGCTCGCCCGCGAGCAGCAGGCCGATCGCCGTCACCATGTCGCTCAGCGGTGCGGTCTTGGACAGGAACCCGCGCGCGCCCATCGCGATTGCGCGGCGGATCACCGCCGGGTCGTCGCGGCTCGACACCACGGCGACGCTGGTGCGCGGGCGCACCGATCGGATGGTCGCGAGCCCCTCCAGCCCCTGCACATCGGGCAGCATCAGGTCGAGCAGGATGAGGTCGGGCGTCCGCGCCCGCGCGCACGCCTCCGCCTCCGCCAGCGTGCCCGCGACCTCGACCTCGGTCGCGGGGTCGTGCCGGTGCGCGGCCATGGTCAAGGCGGCGACGCACATCGGGTGATCGTCCGCGATCAGGATCCGCCAAGCCACCGTTCACCCCCGCGTCTGACCGCTCCGCCGAGGCTCATAGGCAGCGTTGGTGAACGAACGGGTAACGCTCAGCCAGACCAAAGCGAGAGGGCGACGTCGGGAACCATCGCGACCGGTTCCGGCTTCTCGGTAGCATCCCAGGGCCGCTTGAATTAACATCCCACTCGACTGGAGATCACCCGATGGCACTCACCGATCTGTTCGGCATTATCAACAACGGGCTGCGCGAGGCCTTTGAACGACCCGCAGCCGATCCCGCCAAGGCGCGTCGCCCGCTGCTCAAGGGCATCGACCGCACTGCCGAGCAGTTCGCCAGCGGCAAGCCGGGCCCGCGCAGCTGGTGGCGGGTGAGGAACGGCGTGGTCGCGCTGACGGTCAAGGTGAACGGCGACACGTTCGATATCAACGGCGTCGCGACCAACCACATGCCCGCCGACCGCTTCGCCGAGTTCCTCGCCAAGATGCGCGACGCGGTGAACGCGGGCGCGTTCGATGCGGAACTCGCCAACAAGGGCAATGGCGACGCGAAGGTCCGCATCGGCAAGCGCCCGCGTAACATCTCGCCCGAGGCCGCGCGAGCGCGGGGACAAAAGGCGGCGGAAACGCGCCGCGCCAACAAGGCCGCGCGGGCGGCGGCGGCAGGTTGACGGGCGGGACTCGACCGCGCGGCCCCATGCTGTATTAAGGCAGCATGGCAGCAAGTAGCGAGGACGGGCCGGTCTATCTCCGCCTGCGCACCACGGTGGCGGCGGCGATCCTGCGCGGCGACATTCGCACGGGTGACCAGCTCCCCTCCGTCCGCGCGCTCGCCGCCGAACATGGCGCGAACCCGCTGACCGTCGCCAAGGCGTATCAGAGCTTCCAAGATGAGGGCTATGTGGAGGTGCGCCG
>CAXTTU010000360.1:0-3330 GCA_964247225.1 uncultured Sphingomonas sp.
GCTCGGTGGCGCGGTGCCGCACACCACCAAGACCAGCGTCGCCGACCTCGCGCTGGAGAACGACATCGAGGCGCTGTTGGCGGCGCGCGACTTCATCGACTTCCTGCCCTCGTCGAACCGCGAGGGCGTGCCCGAGCGGCCCACCGCCGACCCTTGGGACCGGGTGGAGGAGAGCCTCGACACGCTGATCCCCGCGTCCGCGAACCAGCCCTATGACATGCACGAGCTGATCCGGAAGGTGGTCGACGAGGGCGACTTCTTCGAGGTGCAGCCCGCACACGCGGCCAACATCATCACCGGCTTCGGGCGCGTCGAGGGGCGCACGGTCGGCTTCGTCGCCAACCAGCCGACGGTGCTCGCGGGCGTGCTCGACATCAACTCGGCCAAGAAGGGCGCGCGGTTCGTGCGCTTCTGCGACGCGTTCGAGATCCCGATCGTGACCTTCGTCGACGTGCCCGGCTTCCTGCCGGGGACGGCGCAGGAGCATAACGGCATCATCAAGCACGGCGCGAAGCTGTTGTTCGCCTATGCCGAGGCGACCGTGCCCAAGATCACCGTGATCACGCGTAAGGCTTATGGCGGCGCGTATGACGTAATGGCGAGCAAGCACCTGCGCGGCGACCTCAACTACGCCTGGCCCACCGCCGAGATCGCGGTGATGGGCGCGAAGGGCGCGGTGGAGATCATCTTTCGCGGGCGCACGCCCGAGGAGATTGCGGAGCGCACCGCCGAGTACGAGGCCCGCTTCGCCAACCCGTTTGTGGCGGCGAGCAAGGGCTTCATCGACGAGGTGATCCAGCCCCACTCCACCCGGCGGCGGGTGGCGCTGGGGCTGCGGAAGCTGCGGGGCAAGGCGCTGGAGAACCCGTGGAAGAAGCACGACAACATTCCGTTGTGAGGTCGGTCATGGAAGTCGATCAGGTCGAAGCACAAATCGCCGAATTATCTCGCGTGATGGGCCACATGGATTTGTATGCCGCTGATCGAATGCGTGCGTTGGCCTATGCCGACGACCTTCAGCTATTCTGGATTATAAATACGGTGGGCAGGAAGGCGTACTTCCTGGCACGATCTGCCAAGCTCGCACGTCACGCTGCGGTCGCGGTCAATCACATTCAGCTTTTGGAGAATGGAGAGTGCTTCCGAGCCACAGACGCCTTCTATCGCAATAACCCGGGTTTCGGATCGAGCGTGAAGAGAGCGATTAAAAACCGCATGCCCGGTCTGATCGTCGAGAAGGGCAATCACGCCGTCATAGGTGATGTGGTACACTCACCGATGACTGTCGTTTGATCAACAACATCGATCGAGGAAGGAGCAGGATGTCGCTGCCGACTCATTACCCTTTTGCCGCTTTTGAGCCATCCGAACTGCTGAGGTGGGCTCACATGATTGAGCCGCCTTACGATAAACTGCAGCGCGTCGCCCCTTGGCTGAAAACCGATAGCGAGATGCGGAGTTACCTAGACGGCGTCATCGAGGGCAGAATCGCGTTCTGGCGACACGGCCTGTTGTCGATGGAAAATAGCTTTTTATGACCCTCGGTCGCCTCAACCACATCGGCGTTGCGACACCCTCTATCGAGCGCTCGGTTGCGACCTATCGCACTCTCCTAGGCGCGACCGCGGTCGGGGAGCCGTTCGACTTGCCTGCGCAGGGAGTGCGGGTGTGCTTCGTAGATGCGCCCAACACGCAGGTCGAGCTGATCGAGCCCTATGACGACAGTTCGCCCATCGCGGGTTTCCTGCGCAAGAACCCGGCGGGCGGGCAGCATCACCTCTGCTTCGAGGTGCCCGACATCGGCGCGGCAGTAGCCGACCTCAAGGCGAAGGGCGCGACCGTGCTCGGCGAGCCGCGCATCGGCGCGCATGGGACGCCCATCGTCTTTATTCACCCGCGCGATATGGGCGGGCTGCTGGTCGAGCTGATGGAAACGCCGCGCGGCGACCACGCATGAGCTACGCCCACATCCTCTCCGAACGGCGCGGCGATGTGCTCGTGCTGACGCTCAACCGGCCCGAGCGGCTCAACGCCGCGCCGCCCGCGATGTTTGTCGAGCTGCGCGAGGCGCTGGCCGCGCTCGACGATGCGAGGGCGGTGCTGATTGCGGGCGCGGGGCGCGCATTCTGCTCGGGCGCGGATGTGGGCGGTGGCGCGCTCGGGGCGGACAACCCGGGCGAAGCGACATTCGAGGCGCTGACGAAGGGGTACAACCCGACGCTCGCCGCCATCGCCGACCTGCCGGTTCCGGTCGTCAGCGCGGTGCGCGGCCCGGCGGCGGGCATTGGCTGCTCGCTCGCGCTCGCCGCCGATTTCTGCGTCGCGAGCGAGACGGCGTATTTCCTGCAGGCGTTCGTCAATATCGGCCTCGTCCCCGATGGCGGCGCGTCGTGGATGCTGCCCCGGCTGATCGGGCGCGCACGCGCTGCCGAGATGATGATGCTGGGCGAGCGCGTCACCGCCGCCAAGGCGCTAGACTGGGGCATGATCCACCGTGTCGTCGCCGATGACGCGCTCGATGCCGAAGCATTCGCGCTGGCGGAGCGACTCGCGCGCGGGCCGACGGTGGCGCTGGGGCTGATGCGCCGCGGGCTGCATCGCGCGCTGGAAACGGATTACCCGACCGCGATGCAGGCGGAGGCGGAGGCACAACGGGCCGCGCGCGGCAGCGCCGACTCGGACGAGGGCGGCCGCGCGTTCCTGGCAAAACGCGCGCCGGTGTTCACCGGGCGTTGACCCCTTCGACAAGCGCGCCCGGATCGGTTTAGGAGGCAGGCATGACCGATCACACCACTGTCGACCCTGCACTCGCCGCGCCCGGCGAGGACCCCGGCGTTCCCCCGCGCGCGACCGACGCGCCCGCGCCCGCGACGGCGCATCCGACGCTCGTCGCTTGGGAACGCGCGGCGGCGAAGGAGGTCAAGGGCAAGGACCTTGCCTGGCACACGCCCGAGGGGATCGCGGTCAAGCCGCTTTATACGGCGGAGGACGTCACCACCGATCCGGGCCTGCCCGGCTTCGCGCCGTTCACGCGCGGGGTGCGCGCGTCGATGTATGCCGGGCGTCCCTGGACTATCCGCCAATATGCCGGCTTCTCCACCGCGGAGGAGAGCAACGCCTTTTACCGCCGCAACCTCGCCGCCGGGCAAAAGGGGCTGAGTGTCGCGTTCGATCTCGCCACCCATCGCGGCTATGACAGCGACCACCCGCGCGTCACCGGCGATGTCGGCAAGGCGGGGGTGGCGATCGACTCGGTCGAGGACATGAAGATCCTGTTCGACGGCATCCCGCTCGATCAGATGTCGGTCAGCATGACCATGAACGGCGCGG
>CAXTTU010000361.1:0-3329 GCA_964247225.1 uncultured Sphingomonas sp.
GGAGCAGGAGGAACTGGGCCTGCCCGTCCACGAGCAGAAAGCGCCGCTGATGGG
Organism: uncultured Sphingomonas sp.; assembly: GCA_964247225.1. GTDB lineage: Bacteria > Pseudomonadota > Alphaproteobacteria > Sphingomonadales > Sphingomonadaceae > Sphingomonas. The sequence continues at coordinate 55 of CAXTTU010000361.1, forward strand.
CAGGAGCAACGAGGGCAAGGCAGGAACGCGCAAGCTACGCTATGGCAAGGAGCAGAAAATGCGGATGGGTGGGCGGCGCTCTCGCTGAGCGGGCTGTGCGGACCGGCGTTGCGTGCCGCAGCGTTGGGCTACACCCGCCACCGGAAGCGGCCGGTGAGCGGGAAGTCGTACAGCACCGGCTCCTCGCGCGCCCCTGCGCCAATGTTGTGGATCGCCCAGCCGGGCCCGCGGTCCGAGACGATGCCGATATGCGGCAGCCGCCCGCCGATCAGGCAGGTGAAGATGTCCCCCGCGCGCCACCCGCGTGCGTCGGCGGGGAGCGGCAGCCGCGCATGCTGGCGTGTGAGGAACGCCGCCAGATTGGGCACGCGGCGGTGGTCGATGCTGGCGTCGGGATGCGTCAGCCCCCAGCGATGCGGATAGGCCGCGAACGCTTGGCGCATGTCGTCATGCACCAGCGCCTGCAGGTCGAGCGCGAACGCGTCGCGATAGGCGCGGATCAGCACATCGGTGCACACGCCGCGCTCGCGCGGCACGTCGCCACCCGGGTAGTGGAGCGCGGTATAGCCCGGGTCGTAGCGAAGCGTCACGCCCACCTGCCGCCGCGCGGCGGCGATCAGCGCCTCCGCCCGCGTCGGAATCGCGCCCCGCGCGGCGATGGGCGCGAACGCCAGCCCGATCAGCACCGCCCGCCGCGACGGCCCGGTCACCCCGCCGACAGCTCCTGCCGCCCGACGCCGTAATAGCTCGCCACCCGGTCGGCATAGGCCTGGTCGAAGACGGGTGCGTTGTTCGCCCAGCTCGGCCCGCCTTCCAGCACGCGCTTGTCGACCGTGACGACATAGACATCGCGGACCGGGTCGTATTGGAGCAGCGTGAACGGCACCGGGTAGAAGCTCTTGCCCATCCCCAGAAAGCCGCCAAGACTCAGCACCGCATGCGTGACCCGCCCCGATGCCTTGCCGACCATCACCGAATGGACCTGGCCGACCGTGGTCCCGTCGCGGCCCTCGACCTTGACGGTGGCGGAGACACTGGCGGGGATCAGGGGCGTAGCGGGGGCGGTCAAGGCTGGTCCTCCGGTGGCAGGGGCCGAACCGGGCGGCCCCTGCGTCGATTGCGGGTCGCGAACGGTTGAGCGGCGCGCGGCGCGGGTGCATGGATAGGCGCGTGCGTATCCTCCTGTCCATGCTGGTGCTGCTCGCGCTGACGAGCTGCGTGTCCGCCCCACCCCCGCCGCCGCCCGCGCGCCGCGAAGTGCCGCCGACGCCCGTCGTCGCCCTGCCCCCGCCCGCACCGCTGGCGAGCGACTGGCGCGACTGGCCGCAGACGCCGGGGGACTGGAATTATGCCGCCAAGGGCAACGGCACGGTCGCGACCTTCGGCTCGGCAGGGTCGCCCGCTGTTGCTCTAAGCTGCGATCGCGACTCCCGACACCTGTTTCTCAGCGTCTCTCCGTCCACCGCGCGCGCGGTTACCGTGCGCACCTCCACGCAGACACGCGCGCTAGCGGTAGACGAGGCCGGTATGGCGACGCTCTCCGCCACCGATCCCCTGCTCGACGCGATCGGGTTCAGCCGCGGTCGGTTCGTCGTCGAGCAGCCCGGCCGGTCCCCGCTCGTCCTCCCCGCCTGGGCGGAGGTCGAGCGCGTGGTCGAGGACTGCCGCGGCTGACGATTGGCCTTGCATCGGGGGCGTAACCTCCGCACATTGCCTTTCGCGGCCCGGTCGGGTCGCGTTGGCTATCCACAAGCGAAAGGAGGTGATCCGATGTCTCATGGTTCAGCAATGGGGTCGGTTCAGTTCGTTCGGGGGACTTGCCGCTGACGGTTGCGCGTGGGGCATGAGCCTCGCGTGGATCACAGGCGGTACATGGTCTCCCGGGCTGGAGCTCTCCGGCCGCTGACCATGCAAAGGAGGTTGTCGGGTCGCCGGGAGGCGCTCGGCAACCTCTTTTCATGTCCGCTTGCGCGACCGCCGAGTCGGCCCGACTCGCTTCCGTCGCTTCGCGGCGTACCCGCGCTCGCAACTCGGGCGTGCGATTGATCGACATTGCTGAGTCTCGTCGCACTTCGACGAGCGAAACAAAAATATTCCGGGGCTCGCCGCCCCTTGCCTTTCCTGCACTCCGCAGTTTTGCGCGACTCTCCGGTTAATGCGGTGGCTGAGCGTTCCGTGCGGCAATGAACCCGATCGCCGCTCATCCATTTCCGGTATTGCCTCTGCGTGGCCACTGCCACAAGCTATGGGGGTCGGTAAGGAACTCAGCTGCTATGACTGGTGTCGCCGAGCGACGAACCGGTCACGATGCCGCGGCTGGTCCGGGCCGGATGATCTTGTTATGTTCTCGCATGGGAACGGCCCCGACGGACTCGTCCGACGGGCTTGCGTCGATGCGGGTTAAGGAGAGCGGGTATGAATCTCAGCACTGCCGATACGGTATTCGCCGCCGATCCGGTCGCGACGACCGCGCACGAAGCGCCGCCGCACGACCGCAGCCGTCCCTACCCGGTTGAGGTCGACCATAGCCGCGATGCGCGGTTGACCGATTTCGGCAAGGAAACGCTCAACGACCGTTACCTACTGCCCGGCGAATCCTACCAGGACCTGTTCGTCCGCGTCGCCTCCGCGTACGCCGACGACGCCGAGCACGCGCAGCGACTCTACGATTACATCTCGCGGCTGTGGTTCATGCCCGCTACGCCCGTGCTGTCGAACGGCGGCACCGGACGGGGCTTGCCGATCTCCTGCTTCCTCAACTCGGTGCCCGACAGCCTCAACGGCATCGTCGACACCTGGAACGAGAATGTCTGGCTCGCCTCGCGCGGCGGCGGCATCGGCACTTATTGGGGCAATGTCCGCGGCATCGGCGAGCCGGTGGGGCTAAACGGCAAGACCAGCGGCATCATCCCGTTCGTTCGCGTGATGGACAGCCTCACGCTAGCGATCAGCCAGGGGTCGCTGCGCCGCGGCTCGGCGGCCTGCTATCTCGACATCAGCCACCCGGAGATCGAGGAGTTCCTCGAGATCCGCAAGCCCTCGGGCGACTTCAACCGCAAGGCGCTAAACCTTCACCATGGCGTGCTCGTCACCGACGCGTTCATGGAGGCGGTGCGCGACGGCGCGGAATGGCCGCTGCTCAGCCCCAAGGACGGCGCGGTGCGCGCGACCGTGGACGCGCGCGCGCTGTTCCAGAAGCTGGTGGAGACGCGGCTCGCGACCGGCGAGCCGTACATCGTCTTCGCCGACCATGTGAACCGCGCGATGCCGTGGCA
>CAXTTU010000362.1:0-3329 GCA_964247225.1 uncultured Sphingomonas sp.
AGCCGCGCACCGACCCGCCGCCGCCGCCATAATAGCGCCGCGACGGCGCGAGGTCGTCGCGCGAGATGCCGAGGATCGACCCCGCACGCACCCGTCCCGCCAGGACCAGGCTGGTCGATACGCTCTTGTAATAGTCGGCCTCCGCCTGCGTCCGCGCATAGGGGTTGATGCCGCCATGCACCGACGTCTCGGGGCTGAGCGACAGTTTCAGCCGGAAGCCCTTGGTCGGGTTGAGCAGATTGTCCGACCGGTCGAACGCGACCTGCGTCGGCAGCGCGAGGATGCCATAGGTGCGCCGCACCCGCGCTGCGACAGCGAAGCCGTACACGCTCTCGTTGGTCGCGACGAGCTCCGCGCCGTAGGCATAGGTGAACTTCTTCTGCCAGATGGGCGTCGAATCATACGCCCACCGGATCCCGAGCGTGCCGGTAAAGGCGTTGAACGCGCTGTAGTTGCTATGGTCCGCGCTGGCGATCAGCTGGAAGCTGCGGTCGCGCTTGCCCGCGTTGGAACGGCGGAAGGTGGCGCTCGCCCCCTGCTCCTGCGTTCCCGCGACCCCGGTGAAGATCAGCGCGCCCTCGTCGGGAAAGGCGTTGCGGTTGGTGTAGCTGCCCGTCAGCGTGAAGCCCTGTCCGGTCGCATAGCCCGCCTGCGCGGCGAGCGAATGCCACTTCCCCTTAGCTTGGCGGACGAGCAGGTCGACGTCCTCCGTCCCGTCAGCGTTGGTGCGCCCGGTCTGCTGCGGCGACACGGAGATGGACGAGAACAGCCCGGTCGCCACCAGCGCATCGCGCAGATCATCGGTCAGGCGGCTGTCATAGAGCTGCCCCTCCTTGAAACGCGGGAACAGGTCGAGATGGTCGACGCCGAAGATCGGGTCGCCCGTCGTCACCAGCTTGCCGAAGCGCGAGCGTGGGCCGGTGTCGACCGGGAGCGTATAGTCGCCGGTGAACGATTGATCGTCGAGCAGGATGTCGCGCTGGCCGACCTTGACGAACGGATAGCCTTGTTGCGGCAGGATCAGGCTGACATTCGCCTCCGCCCCCTCGACCCGGTCCGCCTCGATCGGGACGCCGGTCTTGAGCGGGAGGTTGGTCCGCACGAGGTCGGGCGGGGTCGTCGATCCCGTCTTCACTGCGATCTGGCCGAGCTTGTAGAGCGTGCCCGGGACCGGGGTGACGGTCACCGTCAGCCCCCCGTCCGCCCCGGCCTTCTTGGCGACGGTCGAGGTGGCGGTGCCATCATAATAGCCGAGCGACTTCAGGAGCCGCACCGTCAACGCCTCATCCTCATGCGCGCGCTGCGTCACCTGGGTCGCGTTGTCCGCCTTGCCATGGCCGTTGCGGAGCGCCGAGAGCGCTTCCCAGCGCGATTTGAGGTTGGTCTTGTCCAGCCCCTCGATGACGGTGGTGTAGCGCAGCTTGGGCCCGTTCTTGTCCTTGATGTCCGCCGCGGTATCGAGCGGCGTGGTGTCGAAGCTGGCGAGCGGGGTGAGCGGCGCGGTGAGCTGCGGGTCCTCCGGGCTCGGCGACGGCAGCGTGCCCGGCGCGGCCGAGGGCACCGGTGTCGCGTTCGCGGGCGGCAGCGTCGTCATCGGCTCGAGCGGCGCGTTGATGTCGTTCGAGAGCGGCGGCAGCGCGGCGTTGAACTCCGCATCGGGGACGATCGGCGCGCCCGGCTGCGGCGCGCCGGTGGCGGGCGTCGCGCTGGGTGTCGGCGTCGGCTGCGGCGCGCTCGGCCCGCGTGCGGGGGCCGTGCCAGGATGCTCCAGCTGCGCCCAGGACGCGGCGGGCGCGAGCAACAGGGCGACCGCAAGCCAGTAATGCCGACGGTGTAAGCCCAAGCCAAACCCCTTGTCGCGGCACCGGTCCGCCGCACCCTCGCCATGCCCGCCAATGGTTAACGAACCGGCAAACAGACGCGGCGGACCCTAGCGGCGCTTTGCGGCTGCGCAAGCCGCGGGACGGATCGCCAGCCGCTTTGCCCTAAGCCCGTGGCTTTGATGCACCGCTAGCCCGCGATCGCCTTTGCCAGCGCGAGCGTCCGCTCCGCCTCGGCGAGGTGAAGCCGCTCGACCATCCGCCCGTCGAGGCTGATTGCCCCCCGCCCCGCGTGCGCCGGGTCGGCGAACGCGGCCACGACAGCCTCCGCGCGCGCGATCTCTGCCGCATCGGGGCCGAACGCGGCATTCGCGGGGCCGATCTGCGCGGGGTGGATCAACGACTTGCCGTCGAAGCCGAGCATGCGTCCTTGCGAACACTCCGCAGCGACGCGCGCCAGGTCGCTGTAATCGTTGCACACCGCGTCAAGCACCGCGAGCCCGCGCGACCGCGCCGCCGCGACCGTCAGCGACAGGACTGGCAACAGCCCCGCCCGGTCCGGCCCCGGCCGCGCGCGCATCTCCAGCGCAAGGTCGTTCGCCCCAACCACGAGTGCAGTCAGCCGCGTGTCGAGCGCCCGGTCAGCGATCGGCTGGAGGTGCGACACCGCCAGGCATGTCTCGATCATCGCCCATAGCCGCGTCTCGCCGGTCAGGTATGCGTCATGGCGGGCGATATCCTCCGCCCCGGTAACCTTGGGCACCAGCACCGCGTCCGCCGCGTCCGCGCAGGCGGCGAGGTCGTCTACGCCCCACTCCGTATCGAGCGCGTTGACGCGGATCACCACCTCGCGCGCGCCGAACCCCTCGCGCGCCGCGGCCACCGCCGCCGCCCGCGCCGCCACCTTCGCCTCCGGCGCGACCGCGTCCTCCAGGTCGAGGATGATCACGTCGGCGGCCAGCCCGCGCGCCTTCGCGATCGCGCGCGGGTTGGAGGCGGGGAGGAACAGCGCGCTGCGGCGGGGGCGTATGGTCATGACGTCATCTAGCGCCGGCCCCGCCCCCTCGTCACCCCCGCCGCTTGCCGCTACAGGGAGCGCAGAGGAGACCGATATGTCCGGGATGGCGCGCTTCGAATGGGACGACCCCTTCCTGCTCGACGAGCAAATCACCGATGACGAGCGCATGATTCGCGACACGGCGCATGCCTATGCGCAGGACCGGCTCGCGCCGCGCATCGTCGAGGCGTTCCAGCACGAGCACACCGACCCGGCGATCTTCGCGGAGATGGGCGAACTCGGCCTGCTCGGCCCGACGGTTCCGGAAGAATATGGCGGCGTCGGCGCATCCTATATCGCCTACGGCCTCGTCGCGCGCGAGGTGGAGCGGGTCGACTCGGGCTATCGCTCGATGATGAGCGTACAGTCGTCGCTCGTGATGTACCCGATCCTCTCTTACGGCTCCGAAGAACAACGCCGCAAGTATCTGCCCCGCCTCGCTTCCGGCGAGT
>CAXTTU010000363.1:0-3306 GCA_964247225.1 uncultured Sphingomonas sp.
GACCTCGCCCAGCCGCGCTTCCACCTCGCGCGCGATCCGCCCGGCGGGGGGCCGCGCGGCCGCGAGCGGGACGAGCTACACGTCCGCCCGCGCGCGACCGATCGCGGCGAGCATGCGGTCGAACAGCCGCCCCGCCGCGCCGCTGAGCAGCCGCCCCTCGGCGAGGTCCTCGCGCTCGGGCAGGTCGGTGAATACCCAGAGCGGCGCGCCCGGGTCCCCCTCCGCCGCGAGCCGCCGCCCGCTCCAGCCGGCCTCGGGCGCGTCCGGGCCCGCGCGCCACGTGGCGAAGGCTTCGAGCGTGTCGGGCATCGCCGCCGACGTGGCGACCGGCTCCGCCGCGACCGGGGCAGGGTGCAGCACGGGCAAGGCAAGCCAGTCGCGCGGCTCCTCGTCGACGAGCATGTCGACGCCCGCCTCCCGCCACCATTCGAGCGCGCTTTCGGCTGCCGCGCGCCAGTTCACATTTCCGTCCGCCCCCATATATCGCTTGCAGGCCACCCGGTTGACGCGGGCGTCAATCAACGGGCACGGCGTAACCGATAACCCGTTGCGCGCGCGCGCCCGGTCGCGCCACGCCCGGCCCTTGGAGAGACAGGATGTCCGAACGCGAGTCGATGCCTTATGACGTGGTGATCGTCGGCGCGGGCCCTGCCGGGCTTTCCGCCGCGATCCGCCTCAAGCAGCTGAACGCGGAGCTGTCCGTCTGCGTGCTGGAAAAAGGCTCGGAGGTCGGCGCGCATATTCTGTCGGGCGCGGTGGTCGATCCGAAGGCGCTGGACGAATTGCTGCCGGACTGGCGCACTGACAGCTCGTGCCTGATGAACCAAGTGCCCGTCACCTCCAACCACCATTGGGTGCTGACGGCGAAGAAGAAGTTCAACCTGCCGCACCTGATGATGCCGTCCTACATGGACAACAAGGGCACCTTCACCGGCTCGCTCGGCAATCTGTGCCGCTGGATGGCCGAGCGCGCCGAGGAGCTGGGCGTCGAGATCTTCCCCGGCTTCGCCGCGGCCGAGGTGCTGTTCAACGACGACGGCTCGGTCAAGGGCGTCGCGACCGGCGACATGGGCGTCGCGCGCGACGGCACGCACAAGCCCGACTACACGCCGGGCCTCGAACTCCACGCCAAATACACGCTCTTCGCCGAGGGCGCGCGCGGGCACCTGACCAAGGAGGTCAAGCACCTGTTCGACCTCGAACGCGACTGCCAGCCGCAGGTCTATGGCATCGGCATCAAGGAGCTTTGGGATATCGACCCGGCGAAGCACGAGCCGGGCAAGGTCATTCACACGCAGGGCTGGCCGTTGCAGGAAGCGTGGGGCGGCGGCTGGATCTACCACCAGGCAAACAACCAGCTGTCGATCGGCTTCGTGCTCGCGCTTTCCTACAAGAACCCGCACATCTCGCCGTTCGATGAGATGCAGCGGTGGAAACACCACCCGGAGATCCAGCGGCTGCTCGAAGGCGGCAAGCGCGTGTCCTACGGCGCGCGCGCGATCAACGAGGGCGGGTGGCAGTCGGTGCCGCACCTCGTCTTCCCGGGCGGCGCGCTGATCGGCTGCTCGGCCGGGTTCGTCAACGTGCCACGGATCAAGGGGAGCCATACCGCGATGAAGTCGGGGATGCTCGCGGCCGAGGCGATCGCGGGCGCGCTGGCGGCCGGGCGTGCGCACGACACGTTGCAGGACTATGAGGACAATCTGCGGTCGAGCTGGATTGCGGACGAGCTCAAGAAGGTGAAGAACGCGGAGCCCGCGGTCGCCAAGTTCGGCGCGCTCGCGGGCACAGTGGTGGCGGGCGCGGACTTGTGGATGCGCCAGCTCCGCATCGGGCTGCCCGTGACGATGAAGCACCATCCCGACCACGAGCAGCTCTCGCGCAAGGACCATGCGCATCCGATCAGCTATCCCAAGCCCGATGGGGTGATCTCGTTCGACAAGTTGTCGAGCGTGTTCCTGTCGAACACGAACCATGAGGAGGACCAGCCGGTCCACCTGACGCTGCGCGACCCCGAGATCCCGACGCACGTCAACCTGCCCATCTATGACGGGCCGGAGACGCGCTACTGCCCGGCGGGCGTGTACGAATATGTCGACGACGCCGCGACCGACACGGGCAAGCGACTGCAGATCAACGCGCAGAACTGCGTCCATTGCAAGACGTGCGACATCAAGGACCCGCGGCAGAACATCAAATGGGTGGTGCCGGAGGGGGGAGGGGGCCCGAACTATCCGAATATGTGACCGGCCGCGTGTGGCATAGCGCAGCTACGCTACACTCAAGGCGGCCGGTCCGGCCAGCGTCGCTCCAGCGACGTCTGACGACGCGGGATTTACTCCCGCGTCGCGGCCGCCAGGGGAGGAATCCTTCTCTCCTAGCGAAGGCATCCAACCCCGCACCCTTCCGCTCCCCGCGCGTTACACGCCTATGCTCCCCTCGCGCCTCCTCCCGTTCCTAGCCCTCCTCCCCACCCCCGCGCTCGCCACCCCCGGCGACCTCTCCGCCTACCTCCACGCCCGCGCCGAGCAGGCGAACGGGCAAAACGACACCGCCGCGCACGATTACGCCGCCGCGCTCGCCGCCGCGCCCGACAACCCGCTGGTGGCGATCCGCGCCTATCGCGAGGCGCTCGACGTGGGCGATCTCCCGCTCGCCGACCGCGCCGCTGCCGTGCTCCGCCACGCGGGCGTGTCCCCCGCCGACGCTCCGCTCCAGCCGCTGGCGCAGGCCGCGCGCGCGCACGACATGGCCTCGGCCCGCGTAGCAGTGGCCGACCTGTCGGATGGTCCGCTCGCCCCGCTGGCCCCCGCCGTCTCGGCGCTCTTCGCCTCGGCCGAGGGACGCGACCCGTTCCCCCTGCTCGACGCCGCGGGCAACGACCCGGTCGCGCGCCGCCTCGCCACCGAGACACGCGCGCTGCTGCTGATCGAGCACGGGCGCGCCGAGGAAGGGCTCGCCGCCGTTCGCGTGCTGGCGGGAGCGCCCGGTGCGTCACCGGAGCTCCGTTTCGACGCGGCGCAGGCCTTGGCGGCGCAGGGCCGGGCGGCGGAGGCACGCGCGCTGCTGGAGGGCGACGACCCGGTGCTGTCGCGGTTGCGCGAGGTCCTGGGCGCTGGCGTACGGCCATCGCTCGGCCATGACGTATCGCGGCTGTTCACCCGGCTCGGCGTGGCGGTCGCGGGTGGAAGCGAGCCATCGCCGCTGGTGATCGCGCTGGGCCGCGCGGCGCTTCGGGCGGAGCCGGACAACGACCGCGCGCGGCTGCTGCTTGCGGACGAACTGACGCGGCGCGGCGCATACCCC
>CAXTTU010000364.1:0-3280 GCA_964247225.1 uncultured Sphingomonas sp.
AGCATCGCCGCCTCCGCCTCGACATTCTGCGGGAGCGAGACGGGGTCGGGCGTGGGCAGGAGCGCTAGCGTGGCCATCCGCCCGCTTTGCCGGGCGCGCGAGAGTCGCTCAAGCTCGCTTGGTCGCATGGCTGTGGACCGATTGAGCGCGGGGGCGTTGATCGCTACGGAGCCCCATGCCCGACCCGCGCATCATCGACGTGACGCTCGACGAGCGCACGATCCTGTGGCGGTCGGCGGATATCGAGCAGGAACGGCGGATCGCGATCTTCGACCTGCTCGAAGGCAATCATTTCGCGCCCCAACGCCAGCACCCGGACGGCTACCAGGGGCCGTACCGTCTGTCGCTGAGCGTCGAGGAGGGCCGCCTCGCGATCGCGATCGCGCGCGAGGACGGGACGCCGCTGGAAACGCTGGTGCTGGCATTGGGCCGGTTCCGCCGCCCGATCCGCGACTATTTCGCGATTTGCGACAGCTACTTCCAGGCGATTCGTGCCGCCACGCCGCAACAGATCGAGACCGTCGACATGGCCCGGCGCGGCATCCACAACGAGGCCGCCGAGCTGCTTCGCGAGCGGCTGGAGGGCAAGATCGACGTCGATTTCGACACCGCGCGACGGCTGTTCACACTCATCTGCGTGCTGCATATCAAGGGATGATCGACGAAGCTGCCTTGATCGCCGCCGCCCGCGCCGCCGCCCGCCTTGCGCACGCGCCATACTCGCGCTTCGCGGTCGGCGCGGCGTTGTTGCTGAGCGACGGCACCGTGGTGACGGGCGCGAATGTGGAGAACGCCAGCTACGGCCTGTCGCTCTGCGCGGAGACGGTCGCGGTCGCCAGCGCGAGTGCGGCGGGACGGCTGCGCGATGTGGTCGCGGTTGCGGTGATCGGCGGCGTGATGGACGGGGCGGGCCAAGCAACCGGCACCGCCCCCGTCCATCCATGCGGTCGCTGCCGTCAGGTGCTCAACGAAGCCGCGGGGATGAGCGGGCGCGACCTCCAGGTGATCTGCGGCGCGGCGGAGGGCGGCGCGGTGGAACGCTACCGGCTGAGCGAGCTGCTCCCCCACGCGTTCGGTCCCGCGACGCTAGGGGTGTCCTGATGTCCGTCCAATCCGACCGCTGGATTCGCGAGCAGGCGCTCGCCTCCCGCATGATCGAGCCCTTTGTCGAAGCGCAGCGCAACGAGGGCTGCATCTCCTACGGCCTGTCCTCCTATGGCTATGATGCGCGGGTCGCGGACGAGTTCAAGATCTTCACCAATGTGGATTCGGCGATCGTCGATCCCAAGGACTTCGCCGCGAACAGTTTTGTCGACCGCAAGACGGACGTGTGCGTTATTCCGCCCAACAGCTTCGCCTTGGCGCGCACCGTCGAGTATTTCCGGGTGCCGCGCGATGTGCTGGTGATCTGCCTCGGGAAATCTACTTATGCGCGGTGCGGGATCATCGTCAACGTGACGCCCTTGGAGCCCGGCTGGGAGGGGCATGTGACGCTGGAGTTTTCGAACACCACCCCGCTCCCGGCGAAAATCTACGCGAACGAGGGCGCGTGCCAGTTCCTGTTTCTCGCCGGCAACGAACCGTGTGAAACCAGCTATGCCGACCGCGCGGGGAAGTATCAGGGGCAACGCGGGGTTACGCTGCCCCGGCTCTGATTGACGCGCGGCTTGCGAGCGTGGACATGCCGCGCGTGTCCGTCACTCCCCTGCCCGTCCGCCGCCGCCTCAGCCCAGAGGAGTCCCGCGACGCCGCGCTCGACGCCGCCCGCGCGTTGCTGGTGGAGAGCGGTCCGCAGGCGGTGACGCTGAAGGCAGTGGCGGCGCGGATCGGGCGGACGCACGCCAATCTGCTCCATCATTTCGGCTCGGCGGAAGGGCTGCGCCGCGCGCTGATCGCGCGGATGGCGGCGTTCATCACCGGCACGATCCGCGAGGCGGTGCTGCGCGCGCGGGCCCACGAGCAGGACGCGGGCGAGATCGTCGACCTCGCGTTCGATGCATTCGACGAGGGCGGCGCGGGCGCGCTGGCAAGCTGGATGATCCTCACCGGCGACGAGGACGCGCTCGACCCGATCCTGCGGGCGATCCATGACCTGGTGGATGAGTTGGCGGCGGGGGGTCCGCAGGACCGCCCGATCCAGGATGAGACGTTGCAGCTGGTGCTGATGGCGCTGGGCGACGCGCTGTTGGGCGCGCCGATGGCGAGGGCGTTGGGGGTGCCGAGGGAGCGGGCAAGGGTGCTGGCGCGGGGGATGTTGGTGGGGCGAAAACAAGCTCACGACACTAGCTTATAGTAAAAAGCTACTATCTGTTTGGAGACCTATATGCGGCACCTAATCTTAACGGGAGCGATTACCGCATCAATGGCCGTTTTGGGTAGCGGTGCTGAAAAGCCCCCTGCTTCCTTACTGGCGCTTGGGCACAAGGTTGGAACCGCGTGCGTTACACTGATTGACCCGCTCGGAGGATCGGTTCAGGAGACCAAGCAATCGGTTAAGTTGCTTTTTTCAAAATGGAAGACTCCACCGTGGGCGATGGGAGTTGAGGCGGTCGATAGTGGCTACATAGTAAGTTATTCAAAGCATGACGATTTAGACGGTAGTGACTTTATCTTTAGGGTAGAATTAAAGAAGATACCAAATAAGTTGTCCGCTGATACGTGTGGACCCGAACGAGTATTCTTGACCCGCTTATTTTATCGTAGAGGTGAGAATACTGGAATTCTAGGAGGGCAGGAGGCAAGTGCTGGATTACTACAAATGCCCCCATGATTGCGGCTGTTTAAAGGAGCAAATAACAATGGCGCATGAGATTCGGCTATTATGGGTAGTTAAGGGACTTGAACCTCTTGCAAGCTCACCGGAAGGGGTCAGTATGCCAAGCTTGTATGTAGCCGCGCAGGCTGCATTGCATGAACTGGACGAAAGAGACATCGCCGGTCAACTTCCGTGGCTCAGAGCCGGAACTGGTACTGGCTCAGTCATACTCAGCATTCAAGGTATTAGGCTTCTGTTAGACGCCTATAGCGAGGGTAAAACAGCAAGCACAAAGGTAACTCCCGCGCGCTAAATTGAGCGACAAAGTACTTAGAACGGACCTACGCAGCTGCATATGCGAGTTTTAGCCCGCTCGGGATTTCGTCTCCGGCCCGCCGCGGCGAAGTCGCGTCGTCAGACGGCGCTGAAGCGCCGCTGGCCGGGCGCGCCGTCGCGCCTCGCTTTAGCAGGGCTAAAGCGATACGGCGCGCCATGCATTTTCTCGACCAGGCCAAGATCTACGTC
>CAXTTU010000365.1:0-3268 GCA_964247225.1 uncultured Sphingomonas sp.
TCGTCGAGCCGGCGGCGCGGCGCGAAGTGCGGCGCGGTCTTGAGCGCCCCGTCCCCCGCCCGCGCGCGCTCGGCGACCGAGCGGAGCGCGCCGATGAACTGGTCAAGCGCCGCCTTCGACTCCGTCTCGGTCGGCTCCACCAGCATCGCGCCGTGGACGACCAGCGGGAAATACACCGTCATCGGGTGGTAGCCCTCGTCGATAAGCCCCTTGGCGATATCGAGCGTCGAGAAGCCATCGGGCAGGCCGTCATCGCTGAACAATGCCTCGTGCATGCACGGCCCGCTCCCCGCGAACGGCGCATCGAGCACGTCCTCCAGCGAGCGCAGGACATAGTTGGCGTTGAGCACCGCGTCCTCGGCAACCTGCCGCAAGCCATCCGCGCCATGGCTGAGGATATAGGTCAGCGCGCGGGTGAACATGCCCATCTGGCCATGGAACGCGGTCATGCGCCCGAAGCTGTCCGGGTGCCGCTCGCCCGCTGTCTCTTCCTCCACCAGCGTGAACGTCCCGTCCGCGTGGCGCTCCGTAAACGGCAGCGGCCCGAACGGGCTGAGCGCTTCCGACAGCACCACCGGCCCCGACCCCGGCCCGCCGCCGCCATGGGGCGTCGAGAAGGTCTTGTGCAGGTTGATGTGCATCGCATCGACGCCGAGGTCGCCGGGCCGCACCTTGCCGACGATCGCGTTGAAGTTCGCCCCGTCGCAATAGACATAGCCGCCCGCCGCATGGACCGCGTCCGAGATGCGCTTCATGTCGCGCTCGAACAGGCCGCAGGTGTTTGGGTTGGTGATCATCACCGCCGCCACATCCGGGCCCAGCCGAGCCTCGAGCGCGGCGGTATCGACGCGGCCCTCGGCATTGGCGGGGATGTTCTCCACCGTGAAGCCGGCGAACGCCGCGGTCGCCGGGTTGGTGCCGTGCGCGGACTCGGGGACGAGCACGACCTTGCGATGCCCCTCGCCGCGCGCTTCCAGCGCCGCCTTGATACACAGCATCCCGCACAGCTCGCCATGCGCGCCCGCCTTGGGGCTCATCGCGACGCCGTGCATCCCGGTCAGCTTGATCAGCCACATCGCCAGCTCGTTGATAACGCCGAGCGCGCCCTGCACCGTGTCAACGGGCTGCAGCGGGTGGATGTCCGCGAAGCCGGGCAGCCGCGCGATCTTCTCGTTGAGCCGCGGATTGTGCTTCATCGTGCACGAGCCGAGCGGGAACAGCCCGAGGTCGATGGCGTAGTTCTGGCGCGACAGACGCGTGTAGTGGCGCACCGTTTCGGGCTCGGACAGGCCTGGGAGGCCCATCGGGCGCGTGCGGGCGAGCGTGCCGAGCCGCGACGGAGCAGCGCTCCGCTCCGGTAAATCCACCCCGGTCGTCCGCTCGTCGCCGATCTCGAAGATCAGCGGCTCCTCCAGCATCAGCGCACGGTTGCCGGTGAAGGTCGCCGCCCCACCCTCGCCCGCCCCGACCTCATCAAAGGCTGGCCGCTCGGGCCGCCATCCGCTCTGGTTCACGCTCACAACACTTCCTCCAGCGCCGTCGCCAGCGCTTCCACATCGTCCGCCGTCGTCGTCTCGGTCACCGCCACGACCAGCCCGTTCGCCAGCGCGCCCTCGCCCGGGTACAGCCGCCCCAGCGACACACCTGCGAGGATGCCCCGCTCCGCCAAGGTCCGCACCACCGGCCGCGCCTCGACCGGCAGCCGCAGCGTGAACTCGTTGAAGAACGTCTCGTTGACGAGGCTCACCCCCGGTACGCGGGCCAGCCGCTCCGCCGCCGCGCACGCGCCCTGGTGGTTGACCTCCGCCAGCCCGCGCAGCCCCGCTTCGCCCAGCAACGTCATGTGGATCGAGAACGCCAGCGCACACAGCCCCGAGTTGGTGCAGATGTTGCTGGTCGCCTTTTCACGCCGGATATGCTGCTCGCGGGTCGATAGCGTCAGCACGAAGCCGCGCTTGCCGTCCGCATCCACCGTCTCGCCGCACAAGCGCCCGGGCAGCTGGCGCAGGTAGCGCTCCTTGCACCCGAACAGCCCCACATAGGGGCCGCCGAACTGCAAACCGACGCCGAGCGACTGCCCCTCGCCGACGACAATATCCGCGTCCATTTCGCCTGGCGAGCGGATCGCGCCCAAGGCGACCGGCTCGGTCACGACCGCGATCAGCAGCGCCTTCTTGGCACGGCAGGCCTCGGCGAGCGGGGTCAGGTCGGCGATGCGGCCGAGGATGTCAGGGTATTGGACGACGACGCAGCTGGTGTCGCCGTCCACCGCCGCGATCAGCCGGTCGAGGTCGGTTTCCGCCGCCAGCTCCGGCGCGCGCGTCTCGAGCACGTCGCCCGTGTAGCGCGCCATCGTCCGCGCGACCTCGACATAATGTGGATGCAGCCCGCTCGACAGGATCGCCTTGCCCCGCCGCGTGATCCGCCGCGCCATGCCGATCGCTTCCCAGCAGGCGGTCGAGCCGTCATACATGCTGGCGTTGGCGACATCGGTCCCGAGCAGGCGCGCGACCTGCGTCTGGAACTCGAACAGCATCTGCAACGTGCCCTGCGCGATCTCGGGCTGGTAGGGCGTATAGGCGGTGAGGAACTCGCCGCGCTGGATCAGGTGGTCGACGCTGGCCGGGACATGGTGGCGATACGCGCCGCAGCCGAGAAAGAACGGCACCTCGCCCGCGACGGTGTTCTGCCGCGCGAGCGCGGTCATGTGCCGCTCGACCGCGAGCTCGGACGCGTGGTTCGGCAGGCCGGCGATCGGCCCGGCGAGCCGCGCGTGCTCGGGCACGTCGACGAACAGCGCGTCGATCGACTCCGCGCCGACGACGCGCAGCATCGCGTGGCGGTCGGGCTCGGTCAGGGGAAGGTAGCGCATCAAGCGGGCTTTCTCATCTGGAAGCGGAGGCGGACATAGTCGGCGAGCACGGTCCCGCTCGCGTCACGGGGCAGCGCCGCTTCGGCGCGGGCGGCGGCGCGGGTGGCAAGTTCGTCGCGCTCGGCTTCGGGAACGCCAGCGGCGTCGAGGAAGCCGACGCGGAAGGTGCGGAACCACTCGGCCAGCCCGGCGGGCACGGGCGTCGGTCGCTCGATCAGCTTGGCCTCCACGCCCGCGAACCCGGCGGCGGCATAGACGCCGGCGAACGCGTCCACCGACGGGTACCATTGCGGATCATCGGCGGGCGGCGTGTAGCCCATCTCCGCCACCGTTTCGCGCAGCGCGCGGCGGAGCGTGGCGATGTTGCCCTCGCCGCCCATCTCGCCCACGAACCGC
>CAXTTU010000366.1:0-3253 GCA_964247225.1 uncultured Sphingomonas sp.
TGCAGACCGACTCCAACGGCGGCGTGATCGTCACCGACTGGTACATCAACCCCTCCACTCCAACCGAGCGGACCAAGCTTACCGTCTCGATCCTCGACCAGGATCTGCGCGCGGACGCGGTGCGCGTCGCGGCGCTGCGCCAGGTCAACCAGAACGGTCAGTGGATCGCCGCCCCCGTCCAGGCCGCGACGGTGCAGAAGCTGGAGGACATCATCCTCACCCGCGCCCGCGACCTCCGCCGCGCGGCGGTGGCGGGGTAGTTCCGACCGTCACCCCGGCCTTGTGCCGGGGTCCAGCGTTGTACGCGTCTTACGCGCCGCCATATCCGCACATAGCTGGATTCCGGAACAAGTCCGGGATGACGGGCAGCGTTGGAGTATCTGGCATCCTCCGCCGACCGCCCGTAAGAGCGGGCGCATGACCACCCGCTTCAACCCCCTCAAGGCGGACGCGCATTGGCAGCGCGTATGGGCGGAGCGCGGCACCTTTCACGCCGACGACACCAGCCCAAAGCCCAAGGCATACATCCTCGAGATGTTCCCCTATCCCTCGGGGCGCATCCATATGGGGCATGTCCGCAACTACACGATGGGTGACGTGCTCGCGCGCTACCGGCGTATGCGGGGGGCGGAGGTGCTGCACCCGATGGGGTGGGACGCGTTCGGGATGCCCGCCGAGAACGCCGCGATGGGAAAGGGGGTACACCCCGGCACCTGGACCCGCGCCAACATCGCCACCATGCGCGCGCAGCTGAAGCGGCTGGGCTTCGCGCTCGACTGGTCGCGCGAGTTCGCCACCTGCGAGCCGGACTATTACGGGCACGAACAGGCGCTGTTCCTCGATTTCTACGCCGCCGGGCTGGTGTACCGCAAGGAGAGCGCGGTCAATTGGGACCCGGTCGATATGACCGTGCTCGCCAATGAGCAGGTGATCGACGGGCGCGGCTGGCGCTCGGGCGCGGTGGTGGAGAAGCGCAAGCTCAGCCAGTGGTTTCTCAAGATCACCGACTTCGCCGATGAGCTGCTGGCGGGGCTGGGCGATCTCAAGGACTGGCCCGACAAGGTGCGGCTGATGCAGGAGAACTGGATCGGCAAGAGCGAGGGCTTACGATTCCGATTCCAGCTTCTCGATCCGGTTCCCGCGCACCTGCGGCCTGAAACTGAATTCCACGATCCGGAGATGGAGGAGATCGAGGTCTTCACGACCCGGCCCGACACCGTTTTTGGGGCAAGTTTCGTTGCGGTGGCGGCCGACCATCCTTTAGCCAAAGCGGCGGCGGTCGACGATCCCGCAGCTGCTGCTTTCGTCGAGCTTTGCAAGCAGGGCGGCACCACCGCCGCCGAACTGGAGACACAGGAAAAGCTCGGCTTCGACACCGGCCTCCGCGCGCGCCACCCGCTCGACGCGCATTGGACACTGCCCGTGTACATCGCGAATTTCGTGCTGATGGAATACGGCACCGGCGCGGTGTTCGGCGTCCCCGCGCACGACCAGCGCGACCTCGACTTCGCGCGCAAATACAAGCTGCCGGTCAAGCGCGTCGTATCCGATGGCACGAACGACCAGCCCGTGTTCGCTGGCGACGAGGCGTTCACCGGCGCGGGGGTGATCTGCAACTCGCACTTCCTCGACGGCATGGACATCGCCGACGCCAAGCGCGCGGTGATCGACCGCGCGCAGGCCGAGGGCTGGGGCGAGGGCACGACCGTGTTCCGGCTGCGCGACTGGGGCGTCAGCCGCCAGCGTTACTGGGGCACGCCGATCCCGATCATTCATTGCGCGACCTGCGGCGTCGTCC
Source organism: uncultured Sphingomonas sp. (assembly GCA_964247225.1). Classification (GTDB taxonomy): domain Bacteria; phylum Pseudomonadota; class Alphaproteobacteria; order Sphingomonadales; family Sphingomonadaceae; genus Sphingomonas. The sequence goes on from CAXTTU010000366.1 coordinate 1,799, forward strand.
CGGTTCCGCGCGATCAACTGCCCGTCGTCCTCCCCGAGGACGTCACGTTCGACGTCCCCGGCAACCCGCTCGATCGGCACCCGACCTGGAAGCATGTCGCCTGCCCGACCTGCGGCGGCGAGGCGCGGCGCGAGACGGACACGCTCGACACCTTCGCTGACTCAAGCTGGTACTTCATCCGCTTCGCCAGCCAGCCGCGCGACAAGCCTTTCGACCGCCGCGTCGCCGAACAATGGCTTCCCGTCGGCCAATATATCGGCGGTGTGGAGCACGCGATCCTCCACCTCCTCTACGCCCGCTTCTGGACTCGCGCACTCCGGTACATCGGCCAGCTCGACATTGCCGAGCCCTTCGCCGGGTTGTTCACGCAAGGCATGGTGACGCATGAGACGTACCGCGCCGCCGATGGCCGCTGGCTGTCCCCGGACGAGGTACGCGATGGCGTCGAGGTCGCTTCCGGCGCGCCGGTGACGGTCGGCCGCGTCGAGAAGATGTCCAAATCCAAGAAGAACACGGTCGATCCCGAGCCGATCGTCGACCAATATGGCGCGGACGCGGTGCGGTGGTTCATGCTCTCCGACTCTCCGCCCGAGCGCGACCTGCCGTGGAGCGAGGCAGGGATCGAGGGCGCGTGGCGCTTCGTCCAGCGGCTGTGGCGATTGGTGGAAAGCGCACCCTCCGGCGAAGGCGACGACCTCGCGTTGCGCAAGCTGACCCACCGTACGACGCTCGGCGTCGGCGAGGCGATCGAAGGATTGCAGTTCAACAAGGCGGTGGCGCTGCTTTACACGCTCGCCAATGCGATCGAGAAAGCGCCCGCGACGCGCGACCGGCGCGACGCCGCGCGCACGATGCTGCTGCTCGCCAGTCCGATGACACCGCATCTGGCCGAGGAGGCGTGGTCGGGGCTGGGCGAGGCTGGCCTGATCGCCGACGCGCCCTGGCCCGAGGTCAATTCCGCGCTGCTCGTGGACGACGAGGTGACGATCGCGGTGCAGGTCAACGGCAAGCTCCGCGACACGCTGACGCTGCCCAAGGGAGCCGCGCGCGAGGACGTCGAGGCCGCCGCGCTCGCCAGCGCCAATGTCCATCGCATTCTCGACGGCAAGCCGCCGCGCAAGGTGATTGTCGTGCCCGACCGGCTCGTGAACCTCGTCGCATGAAGCGCGTCGCCGCCCTCCTGCTTCTCATGCCGCTCGGCGCGTGCGGCCTCCACCCCCTCTATGCCGACGGCGCGAGCGGCCCGGTCGCCCGCTCGCTCGCGCGCATCGAGGTGTCGCCGATCGAGGGCAAAGCGGGCTGGCTCATGCGCAACGCGCTCCGCGACCGGTTCGCGGTGGCGTCGGACGGGGCCACCCCGCTCTACCGACTAGACGTCAGGCTCGACGACCAGATCACCGGCTATGGCGTACGCCCCGACGACGCGGTGACGCGCGAGCGGCGGCGGCTGCGTGC
>CAXTTU010000367.1:0-3248 GCA_964247225.1 uncultured Sphingomonas sp.
ATCTACGGCGTCACCACCGGCTATGGCCCGCTCGCTGACCGGCAGGTCGACCCCGCGCAAGGCGAGCAGCTCCAGCGCAAGCTCGTCTACCACCTCGCCAGCGGCGTCGGCCCGCCGCTCCCGCCCGCCGAGGCGCGCGCGGTGGTGCTCGCGCGGCTGCTGACGCTCGCGCGCGGGCTGTCGGCGGTGCGGCCCGAACTGCTCGACTGGCTGTGCGAGGCGCTCAATCGCGGGCTCGCCCCGATCATCCCCGAAAAGGGCACGGTGGGCGCGAGCGGCGACCTCACTCCGCTGTCGCACATGGCGCTGGCGTTCATGGGCGAGGGCGCGTTCTGGCGCGACGATCGAGCTGCGCCCGCAAGCGAGGTGCTGGCGGCGGCGGGACTCCAGCCGATCACGCTCGGGCACAAGGAGGGGCTCGCGCTCGTCAACGGCACCTCCGCGATGGCGGGTATCGCGGCGCTGAACGGTGTGCGCGCGCGGCGGCTGCTCCGGGCGAGCGCGCTGCTGAGCGTCGCCTATGCCGAGGTCTTGGGCGGGCATCGCGCGGCGTGGCATCCGCTCTCCGCCGAGGCGCGACCGCATCCCGGCCAGCGGCGCGCGGCGGCGCTGCTCTGGGCGCTGACTGAGGACGCGCCCCGGCTCCAGCCTTTCGCCCCCACCCCGCCCCGCATCGGCGAGACCGGCACGGACGGCACGGTGCGCGCGCAGCTGCCGCAGGACGCCTATTCGATCCGCTGCGCGCCGCAGCTGCTCGGCGCGGTGGACGAGGTGCTGCTCGTCCATGACGAGACGGTGTCGCGCGAGCTGACCGCGGTCACCGACAACCCGCTCGTGTTCCCCGACGAGGAGGTGCTGCTCCACGCGGGCAATTTCTTCGGTCAGCATGTCTCGTTCGCGTCCGACGCGCTGTTCAACGCAGTGGCGATGCTGGGCGTGTGGGCGGAGCGGCAGGTCGCGCGCGTCACCGATCCGTTGCTCAACCGCGGACTGCCGCCGTTCCTGCAGGGCCGCGCGACGGGCCTGAACAGCGGCTTCATGGGCGCGCAGGTCACCGCTTCGGCGCTGGTGGCGGAGTTGCGCGCGAAATCCGCGCCGGCGTCGATCCAGTCGGTGCCGACCAACGCCAACAATCAGGACGTGGTGACGATGGGCACGATCGCCGCCCGCCGCGCGGGCGAGGCGGTCGCGGACGTCGCGCGCATTCTCGCGATCGAAACTTTGTGCATGGCACAGGCGGTTGAGTTGCGCGCGCAGGAGAGCCAAACGCCGTTCAGCCCCGCGGCCTGCGCGGTGCTCGCCTTTGCGCGGGAGCATTCGGCGTTCCTCGACGAGGACCGCCCCTTGTCGGGCGAGATCGAGGCGGTCGCGACGAGTCTACTCGATGGTAGCCTTGAATCTCATGCCGAAGCGGCGGGCCTCGCCGACACGCTGGCGGGGTTCTGACGATGGGCGGGCTCCCCTTCTTCACCGCGCGTCGCCAACGGCGCGAGCGGGCCGACGCCGCGCTCGCCCGCCTCGAAGCAGGCGCGGCCGCCGCCGAGGCGCAAGCGTCGCGACTCGCAGAGGCGGTCGCGGTATCGCACCGCGCGCTGGCGCTGCTCCACGACCATCTTGTCGTACTGGCGGAGCATCCGGCGCGAGTCGACGGGCTCATCGACCACGCCCGCACCGAACTTGAGGCAGCGGCGCGCGACGTCGCGACTCGCGCAACGGCGCGGGTCGCCGAAGAGATCGCGCCGTTCCGCGCCGCCGCCGAACATCACGCGGCAGTGATGCGCGCCTCGCTCGACCGGCTGCGCGGCGAGGCGGAGGCGCTTGGCAGCGCAGAAGCCGCGGCGAGCGCGCTGGCCGCGCTGGCGGGCACCACGCAAGCCGCGCTGAGCGATACGCTCGCCGCGCTCGCCCGCCGCTCGGACGAGGCGGCGAACACCGCAGAGCGTGCCGCGGCACGGATCGAAGCGGTCGCCACGCGGCTCGATGCGCCAGCACGTCGCCGCCCCGCCCGAGCCGGCCAGCCTTTGCTTGGGGGAGCAACCTAGGGCAATCCGAAGTTCACCTAAATTAAACTGCTGCCCCACTAATTTCGTGGCGAACCGGGCAAGCGAGACCACGCCGTTGCTGAACGAACATCCCGACCGATGGACTTTCGAGCCGACGCCCGCGCCGACCGACGCGCCGGCCTTCGAGATCGCCGATGATCGGCTGGGCGCGATCGCGCGCACCGTTGCGACCGCGCTCGCCTGCGACCATGCGGCGATCTATCGACGCGACGAGAGCGGCTTCGCGCGCGTGGCGGGCGAGGGTCCCGAGCGGATCGACGCGGGTCCGCTCGACACCGTGTTCGCCGCCGAGGCGTCCGACGTCGTGCAGGGCCGCGCCCTGCCGCTTTGGCTCGACGTGGAAGGATCGCGGTTCGCGGCCGCCGCACGCGTCGATACCGGCGAGGCGCTGCTGATCGCCTGGCACCGCAGCGAGCGCCAGCGGTTCAACCCCGCCGAAACCTATGTGCTGCGCGCCTATGCCGGCCAGGCCGCCGCCGCGTTCGAGCTGGAGGCGGCGCGCCAGCTCGCGACCGCAAGCGGGCGGCGTGTGGAGACCGAACGGCTCCGCCTGCTCGAATCGGTCGCGCTCCACGCCCGCGACTCGATCGTCATCACCGAAGCGGAGCCGGTCGACGAGCCCGGGCCGCGCATCCTGTTCTGCAACCGCGCCTTTACCGACACCACCGGCTATACGCCGGGCGAGGTGCTCGGCCGCACCCCGCGCATCCTGCAGGGACCGGGGACGGACCCCGCGGCGCGTGCGACGCTCAGGGCGGCGTTCGCCAAGTGGCAGCCGGTCACCGTCGAGCTGCTCAATTACCGCAAGGACGGCTCGCCCTTCTGGGTCGAGCTGTCGATCGTGCCGGTCGCGGATGAGAAGGGCTGGTACACGCATTGGGTCTCCGTCCAGCGCGACGTCACCGAACGCCGCGCGGCGGAGGAGCTGTCGCGCCGCGTCCGCGTCGCCGAGGTCGAGAAGGAGGTGCTCGCCACCGAGATCCGCGAGCGCAAGCGGGTCGAGGACGAGCTTCGATACACCGCCTTTCACGACAACCTCACCCGGCTCAAGAACCGCGCCTTTTTCATGGACGAGCTGCGCGCCGCGCTGGCGCATGAGCCGGACGCGCCGTTCCGGTCCTGCGCGGTGCTGTTCGTCGATCTCGACCGGTTCAAGGTCGTCAACGACAGCCTCGGCCATGAAGC
>CAXTTU010000368.1:0-3243 GCA_964247225.1 uncultured Sphingomonas sp.
ACCAGACCGGCCTGCCGCAGAACCAGCTGCAGCAGATTTTGGGTCATCTCGGCGGCGAAGGCGGGCTTAGCAACATTGCCGGAATGCTCGGCGGCGGTGGGCAGGGCGGCGAAGGTGGCGGCGGTCTCGGCGGGATGCTCGGGGGGCTGTTGGGCAGCGAGCGGGAGTAGGGCGGACTACCCCCTCACCGTTCGTGCTGAGGAGCTGCTGAGCGAAGTCGAAGCAGCGTCTCGAAGCACCGGGGAGTGAAGACCCGGCCTGTGCTTCGAGACGAGCCTTCGCCTACGCTCAGTCTCTCCTCAGCACGAACGGTATCTGGGAAGCACAGTCCCGGGCTATTCGTGCAACCGCCCGTCCGCGATCGCCCCCGCCTCGAACGCGAACAACAGCGCCGGGTCGGGCGCGTCCACGTCCGCCGCGACCTCCGCCGGGGCGACCTGACGCAGCAGGTGGCGCAGGATCGCGAGGCGCGCGGGCTTCTTCTTGTCCGCGCGGACGCAATACCAGGGCGCGAGCGGGGTGTGGGTGCGCGTAAGCATGACGTTGCGCGCCTCGCTATACGCGTCCCACTTCGCCTGCGCGACCGCGTCCATGTCGCTCACCTTGAGCGCCTTGAGCGGGTCCTCACGGCGCGCGTCCAAACGCCGCTTCTGCTCGTGCTTGCCGATGTCGAGCCAGATCTTGACCAGCCGGATGCCGCTCTCGACGAGCATCCGTTCGAAATCGGGCGCGTCGCGCAGGAACTCGGCCTGCTCGGCGTCGGTGGAGAAGCCCATCACCACCTCCACCCCCGCGCGGTTGTACCAGGAGCGGTTGAAGATCACGAACTCGCCCGCGCTCGGCAGGTGCGCGACATAGCGCTGGAACCACCATTGCGAGCGCTCGCGGTCCGACGGCTTGGGCAGCGCGACCACACGGGTGTTGCGGGGTGAGAGGTGCTCGATGATGCGCTTGATGGTGCCGTCCTTGCCCGCGCTGTCGCGGCCTTCCAGCACCAGCACGATCCGCTCGCCGGACGCCACCGCCGCCTGCTGCGTCCGCACCAGCCCGAGCTGGAGCCGGGCAAGCTGCCTCTCATAATCCTTGTCGTCCATTTCAGCCTTTCCGCGCCACCGCGAACCCGGCGAAGCTCTGGTTCACGGGCATCAGCTCGAGCGTGTTGATGTTGAGGTGCGGCGGCAGCGTCGCGACCCACAGCATCGTCGCGGCGATGTCTTCCGCCGTCATCGGGTCGACGCCCGCGTAGAGCTTGTCCGACGCCTCCTGGCTGCCGGTGCGGACAAGCGTGAACTCGGTCTCGACCATGCCGGGCTCGATGGAGGTGACGCGCACGCCCGTGCCGTGCAGATCGGCGCGCAGGTCGAGGCTGAACTGGCGCACGAACGCCTTGGTGCCCGCGTAGACGTTGCCGCCCGGATAGGGGTAGGTCGCGGCGACCGAGGACAGGTTGATGATCGCGCCTCGGCGCTCGATCAGCCCGGGTAGGAGCCGGTGCGTGACCGCGACCAGCGCGGAGACGTTGGTGTCGATCATCACCCGCCAGTCGTCGAGCTTCGCCTCCTGCGCGGGCGCAGTGCCGCGCGCGAGCCCGGCGTTGTTGATGAGCAGGTCGATCGGGGGGAGGCCGTCGAACGCCCGGTCGCGTGCCGCCTCGTCGGTGATGTCGAACATCATCGGGGTGAATGCTTCACCCAGCTCCGCCTTCAGCGCGTCCAGCCGGTCCGCGCGGCGGCCCGTGCCGACGACCTGCCATCCCGCGCCCGCGAAGGCGCGCGCGGCGGCCGCGCCGATGCCGGCGGTCGCGCCGGTGATGAGAGTGGTGGGCATTGCGGTGTTCCTCATAACAAGGTGACTTATCTGTAACCCGTTCGCCCTGAGCTTGTCGAAGGGCGGGCAACGGCGGTGCGCTTCGTGGTGCTTCGACAAGCTCAGCACGAACGGAGTTGGGAGGCACCGACCTTAACTTTCCCTCAGCGCCGCCGCAGGACGCGCGCGCAAGGCGGGCACACCGCCGAGCACACCCAGCCCCAGCGTCGTCCCCGCCGCCGCCGCGAGCACCAACGCGATCGCCCCCGCATCGGGTGCCCAAGGCAGCGAGAAAACATGGGCGACCACGAACCAGCCCCCGGCCCCGCCGATCAGCAGCGCCACCGCACAAAGAACCACGCTGAGCACCAAATACTCGATCGCCTGCGCGCCCAGCACCTGCGCCCGCGTCGCGCCGAGTAGCTTCAGGATCACCGCATCGTAGCGGCGCGCGCGCGCGGCGGCGGCGACCGCGCCGACCAGCACCGCGATGCCCGCGGCCACCGTCACCCCCGCCGCCGCGCGGATAGCCACCGCGATCTGCCCCAGCACCGCGCCGATCTGGCCGATGATGTCGCCGACCCGTACCATCGTCAGCGAGGGCAGCGCCTCCGCCACCGCGCGCGCGATCGCGCCGTCGCGCGGCGGGGGGGCATAGACACTGGCGACCAAGCCGTGCGGCGCTTCCTCGATGTAACCGGGCGAGAACACGATCGCATTGTTGAGCCCCAGCCCGCCCCAGTCGATCTCGCGGGTCGCCGCCAATCGCGCGGGCACGTCGACACCGAGTACGGACACGGTGAGGCGGTCGCCGATGCGGAGGTGGAGCGACTTCGCCGCGCTGTCCTCCAGGCTGACCAGCGGCTCGCCCTTGTACTTCGCGGGCCACCACCGCCCCGCGACGACACGGTTGCGCGGGGGCAGCGCGGGGGACCAGGTCAGCGTGCGGTCGCCATGCAGCACCCAGCTGTCGGGCGGATGCTTCATCTCGGTCAGCCGCTGGCCGTTCAATGCGACAATCGCGCCGCGCAGGGACGGCACCGCCTCGATCCGCGCACCCGGCGCGGCGCGGCGGACGGCTGTGCGGAAGGTCGCCTCGTCCTCCGGCTGGAGGTCGGCGGCGAAGAAACGCGGGGCCTTGGCGGGCGCGGCGTTCGACAGCTCGGCAGCAAGGCTGGAGTTGATCGCCGCCAGCGCGACGAACAAGGAGAAACCCAGCCCGAGCGCAACGACCAGGCGCCCCGTCGCCGCGCCCGGCCGGTGGAGATTGGCAAGCGCGAGCCGCGCCAGCGGGCGACGCGGACGCGGCAGCCTCGCCAGCGCCCAGCGGATCAGCAGCCCGAGCAGCCACAACAGCAGCACCAGCGCGGCGGCGGCGGCGACGAACCCGGCGGCGAGCGGGCGGTCGCTCGCGGTACCCACGGCAACCGCCACCAG
>CAXTTU010000369.1:0-3230 GCA_964247225.1 uncultured Sphingomonas sp.
GGTCGGTCGGGTCGACCTCCCACGCGACGATCTCCCCCGACAACGCTTCCAGCGTCTCGCGGGTCTCGGCGATGAATTCCTGTAACAGGTCGTCCATGATGTCCCGGCGGCTTGGCGCGGACGCAATGGACGCGGGCTGGTTAAGGAGCGCTTATCCGCTTGCGCCGGCGGGGAAAGTTGCGCCGAACAGCATCACGCCCGTGTCGGGCCCGTCGACCTGCACCGTGCCGCCCGCCCCCGTCACGAGTTCATGGACGAGGTGCGCCGCCGCGGTCCGCGCGGTCACCGTCGCGCCGTCGGTCAGCGTCTCGCGGATGTCGGGGTCGAGCACCAGCCTTGTGCCCGCCGCGCGGAGCACGATCTCCAGCGCGCCCGCGTCGCTGCGCTCCGCGCCGATGTCGAGCCGCCCGCCGCGCACCAGCGCCTCGCCCGCGATCATCGCCAGGTTGAGCAGCACCTTGGCGGCGGGCTTAGGCAAAGACGCCTCCTCCACCAGCCAACCTAGCTCCAGCCGCTTGTTCTCGCCCAAGAGCCCCGTGACCGCGCCGTGCAGCTCGCGCGCGTCGACCAAGTCACCGAACCCGCCCGCCGCGCCGAACGCGAGGCGGAAGAATTTGAGCTTGTTGGCCGAGGTCCGCGCGCTGTCGGCGAGCAATTCCATGCACCGCTCCCGCATCGCCGGGTCCTTCTCATCGGCGAGCAGCTCAAGCCCGTTGTTGAGCGCGCCGATCGGCGACAGGAGATCGTGGCACAGCCGCGAACAGAGCAGGCTCGCGAACTCGACCGGGCTGATGTTCAAGATTTCTCCCCCGCAATCGGCTCGAATGTGACCTGGCAGTCGAGTTCCGCGCCTCGCCAATGCACCCCCGGACAGCCGGTTTCAACACGGTTACCCACGCGCATGTCGAACGTCACCGGATCGAACCGGCCATGAACTTCGCCGTGGTTCATCGCTCGCCAGACGCGCACTCCCTCGCGTCCGGCGATGACCCATAGCTTGCCGTCGGGAGCCGCGCACTCGGCGTCTCGAATTGAGGGCGAGGCCGGTCCGTCCGGGTGGGTGTGAAAAAAGCCGCGCACGCCGTTCTGCGCGGTAGCTGGCGATCAGTTCCGCAGGGTCGATCTCGAACGAACGCGCCGGATCAGCCGCCACGTTTCGCGTCAAGTCGGCGCGCATCACCCGTTCCGACCCACCTTCACGTCGTCCACGCAGGATACCACACCATTCATGATGCGGGTCGTCACCGGGGTTCCAGCCCGGGCCTACAATGGTGACCATCCGCATGATGCGAAGGAGCAGCGCGCTTGGAATCTCGACTCTTGTGGCCATATCTACTCTAACATGGACCGGGGGGTCTCGATCATTCAAGCGACGATCGCCGACGCCGCGCATGGCTGGCGGCTCGACCGCGCGCTCGCCGACGCCGCGCCGACGCTGTCGCGCGAGCGGCTGAAGGCGCTGATCTCGGCGGGCGAGGTATCGCGCGGCGGCGACCTCGCCCGCGACCCCGCGCGCAAGGCGAGCGCAGGCGACGTGTTCGCGATCCGCGTGCCCCTCCCCACCCCCGCGCACAATGAGGCGCAGGCGATCCCACTGGTGGTCGCCTATGAGGACGAGCATTTGATCGTGATCGACAAGCCCGCCGGACTGGTCGTCCACCCGGCGGCGGGCAATCTCGACGGCACGCTCGTCAATGCGCTGCTCCACCATTGCGGCGGCTCGCTGTCGGGCATCGGCGGGGTCGCGCGGCCCGGCATCGTCCACCGCATCGACAAGGACACCTCCGGCCTGATGGTCGCCGCCAAGACCGACCGCGCGCATGAAGGGCTCGCCAAGCAGTTCGCCGCGCACTCGATCGACCGGCGCTACCTCGCGATCACCTCCGGCGCGCCCAAGCCGCCATCGGGCAGCGTCGACGCCCCGCTCGCGCGCAGTCCGGCGAACCGCAAGAAGGTCGCGGTGGTCGCTGGCGGCAAGCGCGCGGTGACGCATTACCGCACGCTGGAACGGCTCGCCGAGGCGGCGCTGGTCGAATGCCGGCTGGAGACGGGGCGCACGCATCAGGTGCGCGTCCACCTCGCCTCGCTCGGGCATCCGCTGGTCGGCGACCCCGTCTATGGCCGGACCCGAGCGGCGCACCGCGCGCTGCTGGAAGCGCTAGATTTCCGACGACAGGCGTTGCACGCCGCCCGGCTCGGGTTCATTCACCCGATAACGGGTGTTGCTTTATCGCTAGAAAGCCCCATGCCGCCCGACATGCAGGAACTGTTCAGGCGATTAACGGTAGGTGACAAGGCGACATCGGGCTTCCCCCCGATGCGCGACGAAAGGGAAGTTTGATCATGGCCAAAGGCAATCTGCCCGCGACGATTCCCGCGCTCGGCGGCGAAGCGAGCCTGAATCGCTACCTTTCGGAGATCAAGAAATTTCCGATCCTGCAGCCCGAGCAGGAGTACATGCTGGCCAAGCGCTTTTCGGAGCATGGCGACACCGACGCGGCGGCGCAGCTCGTCACCTCGCACCTCCGGCTCGTCGCCAAGATCGCGATGGGCTATCGCGGCTATGGCCTGCCGACGTCCGAGCTGATCAGCGAAGGCAATATCGGCCTGATGCAGGGGGTGAAAAAGTTCGAGCCCGATCGCGGCTTCCGCCTCGCCACTTATGCGATGTGGTGGATTCGCGCGTCGATCCAGGAATATATCCTGCGCTCGTGGAGCCTCGTTAAGATGGGCACCACCGCGGCGCAGAAGAAGCTGTTCTTCAACCTGCGCCGGATGAAGTCCAAGCTCGACGCGTTCGAGGACGGCGACCTGCGCCCGGAGGATGTGACCAAGATCGCCACCGATCTCGGCGTCACCGAGGGCGACGTCGTGTCCATGAACCGCCGCATGGCGATGGGCGGCGACACCAGCCTGAACGTCTCGATGAACGAGGATGGCGAGGGCCAGTGGCAGGACTGGCTGCAGGACGACGGCCCGCTCCAGGACACGGTGGTCGCCGAGGCGCAGGAAGCGGATGTGCGGCACGGGATGCTGGTGTCGGCGATGGACGACCTCAACGACCGCGAGAAGCACATCCTGACCGAGCGGCGGCTGACCGACGATCCCAAGACGCTCGAGGAATTGTCGCAGGTCTATGGCGTGTCGCGCGAGCGGGTGCGGCAGATCGAGGTGCGCGCGTTCGAGAAGCTGCAGAAGGGAATGATGCGGCTCGCCGGAGAAAAGCGGCT
>CAXTTU010000370.1:0-3223 GCA_964247225.1 uncultured Sphingomonas sp.
ACGCGCCTGCCGCGTTTTGGCGTTCGGTGGTCAATGCGTCGAGATGGGGCGGCGGGTCCATGCCGCGCCCCGTGGAGCTGGAGGACACATAATCATGGCACGTATCGCGGGGGTTAACATCCCGACCAACAAGCGCGTGGTGATCGCGCTCACCTACATCCACGGCATCGGCCCGGCCAAGGCGGAGCAGATCACGCAAAAGCTGCACATTGCGCCCGAGCGCCGCGTGCAGGACCTGACCGATCAGGAAGTGCTTCAGATCCGCGAGACGATCGACGCCGATCACACGGTGGAAGGCGACCTTCGCCGCGAGACCGCGATCAACATCAAGCGGCTGATGGACCTCGCCTGCTATCGCGGGCTGCGCCATCGTCGCGGCCTCCCCGTCCGCGGCCAGCGCACGCACACCAACGCGCGCACCCGCAAGGGCAAGGCGAAGCCAATCGCCGGTAAGAAGAAGTAGCAGCGAAAGCGCGGGGCGCTTTCGCGCCACTTCTTCTCCGCCGGAGGCGCTCCAGGGACGCCCTCCGACCAGCAGTTCAGGTTAGGTAGTTTTCCACATGGCCCAGGCACCGCAACGCGTCCGTCGGCGCGAGCGCAAGAACATCACCGCGGGCGTCGCGCACGTCAACGCCAGCTTCAACAACACCATGATCACCATCACCGACGCGCAAGGCAACGCGATCTCCTGGTCGTCCGCGGGCATGATGGGGTTCAAGGGCAGCCGCAAATCGACCCCCTATGCCGCGCAGGTCGCGGCCGAGGACGCGGGCAAGAAGGCCGCCGAGCATGGCGTCCGCACGCTGGAGGTCGAGGTCAAGGGTCCGGGGTCGGGCCGCGAGTCGGCGCTGCGCGCGTTGCAGGCGGTGGGCTTTCAGATCACCTCGATCCGCGACGTGACCTCCATCCCGCACAACGGCGTCCGCCCCTCGAAACGTCGCAGGGTCTGACGATATTCCGCGCGGGCTCTCAATGCCCGCGCCACACGGTTCATGGCCGGTGTCCGCTCCACATCGGCCCCAAGATCAGGGGACAGCGCTTTGTCCGTCAACGCAAAGAACTGGCAAGAACTCAAGAAGCCCAACGGGCTCGAACGCCGCCCCGGCGGCGGTGACCCGCGCCGCAAGGCGACGTTTGTCGCCGAACCGCTCGAGCGCGGCTTCGGCCTAACGCTCGGCAATGCGCTCCGGCGTGTGCTGCTGTCCTCGCTGCAGGGCGCGGCGGTGACGTCGATCAAGATCGAGAACGTGCTGCACGAGTTCTCCTCGCTCGCGGGTGTGCGCGAGGACGTGACCGATATCGTCCTCAACGTGAAGCAGCTAGCGATCCGGATGCAGGGCGAGGGCCCCAAGCGGCTCCAGCTAGCCGCGACCGGCCCCGGCGAGGTCAAGGCGGGCGACATCGCAGTGTCGGGCGACATTGAGATCATGAACCCGAGCCTCGTGCTCTGCCGCCTCGACGAGGGCGCGACGCTCAACATGGAGCTGACCGCCGATATCGGGAAGGGCTATGTCGCCGCGACCGCGAACCGTCCGGCCGACGCTCCCATCGGGCTGATCCCGGTCGACGCGCTCTACTCGCCGGTGCGCCAGGTCAGCTACAAGGTGGAGAACACCCGGGTCGGGCAGGAGCTCGATTACGACAAGCTGACGCTGACGGTGGAGACCGACGGCACGGTCACGCCCGACGATGCGCTCGGCTATGCGGGGCGCATTCTGCAGGACCAGCTCGCGCTGTTCGTCCAGTTCGACGAGGGTCAGGTGATCCGCCAGGCTCCGGTCGGCCAGGTCGCGCCCGTGCCCGTCGCCGAGATCACCGGCGATACGCAGCAGATCAACCGTTACCTGCTCAAGAAGGTCGACGAGCTGGAGCTGTCGGTCCGCAGCGCGAACTGCCTCAAGAACGACAACATCATCTATATCGGCGATCTGGTCGGCAAGACCGAGGCCGAGATGCTGCGCACGCCGAACTTCGGGCGCAAGTCGCTGAACGAGATCAAGGAAGTGCTGTCCTCGATGGGGCTGCGGCTGGGGATGGAAATCCCGGGCTGGCCGCCGGAGAACATCGAGGAGATGGCGAAGCGGCTGGAGCAGGAGATTATGGGCTGAAGCCGCACGGGGCTAAGCGCGCTTAGCCCCGAGACGGCGCAAGCCCGGCCGGCGGGCAGGCGAGCGACCATGTCGCGAGACTGACCCGGTCGACGTCAAGCCCCGGCTTTGCCGGGGCTTTCTCTGGAAGTAAGAACGGGCAACTGGTCGCCGCCCCAAGCGCGACCTGGCTGAGGGTGCCTGATACGGCCCTCATACGAACGGAGAATATCCATGCGTCATCGTGTCGGCGGCCGTAAGCTGCAACGTACCTCGGCCCACCGCGCCGCGCTGTTCCGCAACATGTCGGCCGCGCTCATAAAGCACGAGCAGATCACCACCACGCTCGCCAAGGCGAAGGAGCTTCGCCCTTATGTCGAGAAGCTGATCACGCTCGCCAAGAAGGGCGGCTTGTCCAACCGCCGCCTCGCGCACGCGCGCCTGCTCGACGATGCGCAGCTCCAGAAGCTGTTCGAGACGCTCGCTGCCCGCTACGCGACCCGCAACGGCGGCTACACCCGCGTCATCAAGGCGGGCATCCGCGCGTCGGACGCCTCGCCGATGGCGGTGATCGAGTTCGTCGACCGCGACGTCGACGCCAAGGGGCAGGATAGCGGCCCGGTGATGAGCGAGGACGAATACAGCGAAGCGGCGTGAGTTAAGCCTGCTTAGCTCATACTCGTCCCGCTCCGGCCAAGGGGTCCCCGCAAAGTATTACTTTGCGGGGTGCCCCCAGCGGCGCTCAGGCGCCGACTGACGACGCGGCTTTGCCGCGGCGGGCTCCAAGACTTGATGGGCTGCGCTCAATGGGGGCGCGGCCCTTTTGCTTTCCGGGCGGCTCGCCTATCGCCCGGCCATGACCGACCCTAACCAAGACTCGATCTTAATCGTCGACTTCGGCAGCCAGGTGACCCAGCTCATCGCCCGCCGGGTGCGCGAGGCTGGCGTCTACAGCGAGGTCGCGCCGTTCCAGTCGGCTGAGGCCGCGTTCGAGCGGCTCCAGCCCAAGGGCATCATCCTCTCCGGCGGCCCCGCCTCCGTTACCGTGGAGACATCCCCTCGCGCACCGCAGGCGCTGTTCGACGCGGGCGTGCCCGTGCTCGGCATCTGCTACGGGCAGCAGCTCATGTCCGCGC
>CAXTTU010000371.1:0-3222 GCA_964247225.1 uncultured Sphingomonas sp.
TCATCATCGACAGCCGGGTGCAGGGCAAAGTGACGGTCGTGACCGATCACCCGCTCAGCCGCTCCGAATATTTCGAGGTGTTCCTTTCGACGCTGCGCGCCAACGGCCTGGTCGCGGTGCCGACCGCGCGCGGGGCGCTACGGGTCCAGCCGATCGACAACGCCGCTCAGGCCCCGAGCCGGGTGGGCACGAGCGGGGCGGGACGCAACAGCCTCGTCACCGACATCGTCCGCCTCCGCTCGATCGACGCCGCCAGCGCGCTGGAGACGGTGCGCCCGCTCGTCAGCCAGCAGGGCTCCGCGACCGCCAACCGCGCGGGCAATACGCTGGTGATCGTCGACTTCGCGGACAATGTCCGCCGCATCCGCGAGGTGCTGCGCCGGATCGACAGCATCAACGATGCGACCCGCGTGGTCGCGCTCCAGAACGCGGGCGCGCGCGAGATCGCCGCCGCGTTGCAGGGGCTGAGCGGCGGCACGGGCGCGCAGGGAGCGCCCGCCGGGACCGGGCAGGGCGCGACGGTGACGGCGGTGGAGAGCAGCAACTCGGTGCTGATCCGCGGCGACGCGGCCACCGTCGCGCGGCTGGCGGCGGTCGCGCAGGAGCTCGACCGCAAGGCGCGCAACGGCAACGAGATCCGCGTCGTGTTTCTCGAGAACGCGGACGCCGAGCAGCTGCTTCCCGTGCTGCAACGGCTCGTCGGCGAGCAGCCTGACCCGATCCAGGAAACCACGCTGACGCGCGGCAATTTTAGCCAGGGCTCGGGCACCACCGCGACCGGCACGCAGCCGAACATTTCGGCCTATCAACAGCCGGTCATCCAGCAGTCTGCGCCCGTCCAGTCCTCCAACGGCACGCCCAACGGCGCACAGGCGGCGATTACCACGCAAGGGGGGCGCACCGCCGCGGTCGTCACCCGCTTCGCGGGCGCGAACGCGATCGTGATCGCGGGCCCGGCGGAGATTCAGCGCCAGCTCACCGACGTCATCCGTCAGCTCGACACCCGCCGCCAGCAAGTGCAGGTGGAGGCGATCGTCGCCGAGGTGTCGGACGCGACCGCGAGCCGCTTGGGCGCGCAGGTGCTGCTCGGCAACCTCAACGGCGGCGCGTTCGCGGCGACGAGCTTTTCCAATTCGGTCCCCAACCTCCTCACCATCGCGGGCGCGATCGGCGCTCGCAAGCTTAATACCACCACGACGACGATCAACGGCGCGACCGTCACCACCAGCACCAACTCGACGATCAGCGATTCGCTCGCCCAATCCGCGATCAGCTCGATCCTCGGCGCGGACGGCGGCTTCGCGGGCGCGGCGGGGACGATCGGGCAGACGCTGTTCGCGGGCATCCTCAGCGCGGTGAAGAGCGACACCGCCTCCAACCTGCTCCAGTCGCCGCACCTCGTCACGCTCGACAACCAGCAGGCGCACAGCCTGGTCGGGCAGGAAATCCCGATCACCACCGGCCAGGCGCTCAGCCTCGCCTCGAACAATCTGGACAATGCGTTCCGCACCGTGCAGCGCGAGAATGTCGGCATCTCGCTGGATGTGAAGCCGCAGATCAACGCCTCGGGCGCGATCAAGCTGTTCGTGCGATTGGAGGTGAGCAGCATCGCGGGGCCGGTGTCGACCACCAATCAGGAGCTGATCCTCAACAAGCGCGGAATCGAGAACACGTTTTCGGCCGATGACGGGCAGATCGTGGTGATCGGCGGTTTGCTCAGCGATGACGAGCGGCGGACGATCGAGAAGATTCCGTTGCTCGGCGATATCCCGATCCTAGGCAACGCCTTCCGTTCCAAGGCGCGCAGCCGGACCAAGACCAACCTGATGATCTTCCTGCGCCCCACCATCCTGCGCACGGCGGAGGACTCGCGACGGTTGACCGAGCAACGCTACGGTTATCTCCGCGCGCTCCAGGCCGATGCGCAACCGGGGGTGGAGCCGTCGATCGACCAGCTGGTGCGCGAGTATCTCGGCACCGCCCCCCCGATCCCGAGCGCGCCTATCCCCGGCAACATCGAGGACCCGAACATCGCGGTGCCGGTGCAGACGCAGAGCAGCACGCGGATCAGATTGGGGGAGGGACGGTGATGGCGACCGATCCCATCCTCGCCGACACCGCACCCATTCCCCAGCTCACCCTGCCCTACGCGTTCGCGCGCCGGTTCGGCGTCATCGTCGACCATGCGGGTGCGGATGCCCCGCTCACCGTCGCGCTTCGCGAGGGTGCCGACCCCAAGGTGTTGCTCGAGGTCCGCCGCTTCCTCGCGCGCCCGTTCGCGGTGGAGATCGTCGCCCCGCCCGCGTTCGACCGGCTGCTATCCGACCGCTACGCGATGGACGGGCAGGCGACCGCGCTCGCCGCCGTGGGCATGGGGAGCGAGCTCGACAGTCTCGCCGCCGATCTCCCCACCGCCGAGGACCTGCTCGACACCGCCGACGACGCGCCCGCGATCCGGCTCATCAACGGCGTGATCGCCGACGCGGCGAGGAACGGCGTGTCCGATATTCATATCGAGCCGTATGAGAGCGGGCTTGTCGTGCGGATGCGGATCGACGGGGTGCTGCGCGAGACGCTGCGGATGCCGCCGCATGTCGCGCCGGTGGTGGTCAGCCGGGTCAAGGTGATGGCGCGGCTCGACATCGCCGAGCGGCGGGTGCCGCAGGACGGGCGGATGGGGCTGACGCTCGGCGGCAAGCTGCTCGACGTGCGCGTGTCGACGCTGCCGTCGCGCGCGGGGGAGCGGGTAGTGCTGCGTATCCTCGACAAGGAGAATGCGGGGATCGACCTGCCCGCGCTGGGCCTGCCCCCCGCGATGTACCGGCTGCTGACCGGCGCGGTTCAGGAGCCGAACGGCATCATCCTCGTCACCGGCCCGACCGGGTCGGGCAAGACCACGACGCTTTATGCGGCCCTCAGGCTGCTCAACGACGGGACGCGCAACATCCTCACCGTCGAGGACCCGGTCGAGTACGCGATCGAGGGCGTCGGGCAGACGCAGGTGAACCCCAAGGTCGGCCTCACCTTCGCCGCGGGGCTGCGCGCGATCCTGCGGCAAGACCCGGACACGGTAATGGTGGGCGAAATACGCGACCGCGAAACCGCCGAGATCGCGGTGCAGGCGTCGCTGACCGGACATCTGGTGCTCTCCACCGTCCACACCAACGACGCGGTGGGCGCGATCACGCGGATGCGCGACATGAAGGTGGAGCCGTTCCTGCT
>CAXTTU010000372.1:0-3218 GCA_964247225.1 uncultured Sphingomonas sp.
CTTCCGCCAGCTCGAACGGGTGGAGGATGCCGAGCCGGTTGACGACGCGGTTGGCGAGCTTGGTGGCGACGATCGGCCCGCGGAGCCGGTGCGCGTCGATCGCGGGCGCGAACGCTTCGCGCATCGCGGGCGGGAAGGCGGCGTGAAGATCGGGGCGGAGCGCATCGTCCCCCGCCAGCGCCGCGTGCTCGATCGCGTCCTGCAGCGCGAGCTTCGCGGTGGCGAGCAGCACCGCCAGCTCGGGCCGGGTCAGCCCACGCGCCTCGCCCGCGCGGCGGAGCAGCTCGGTGTCGGGCGCGATGCCCTCCACCGCGCGGTCGAGCCGCCCCGATGCCTCGAACGTCCCGATCACGCGCAGGTAGCTCGGCAATGCGCGCGCGCCGTCACTCTCGGAGATGGACAGCGCCAGCGTTTGCAGCCGGTTGTCCTCCAGCACGAGATGCGCGACATCGTCGGTCATCGACACGAGCAGCTCGTTGCGGTCGGGCACCGCCAGCCGCCCCTCCGCAACCTCGCGGTTGAGCGCGATCTTGATGTTGACCTCATTGTCCGAACAATCGACGCCCGCCGAATTGTCGATGAAGTCGGTGTTGATCCGCCCGCCGCGCGCCGCGAAGGCGATGCGCGCCGCCTGGGTCAGGCCGAGATTGGCCCCCTCGCCCACCGCCCGCGCGCGCAGGGCTTCGGCGTCGACGCGCAGGCGGTCGTTGGCGGGGTCGCCGACCGCGGCGTTGTTCTCGGCCCGCGCCTTTACATAGGTGCCGATGCCGCCGAACCAGATGAGGTCCACGGGCGCGGTCAGGATTGCGGCGATCAGCGCCGCGGGCTCCAGCGCCTCCGCCTCGACGCCCAGCATCGCGCGCACCTCAGGCGTCAGCGTGATCGTCTTCGCGGCCCGCGCATGGACGCCGCCGCCCGCCGACACCGGCCCGGCATAGTCCGCCCAGGACGATCGGGGCAGCGCGAATAGCCGCGCACGTTCTTCGTACGACGCTTCTGGGTCGGGATCGGGGTCGAGAAAAATATGCCGGTGGTCGAACGCGGCAACGAGCTTGATCGAGCGTGACAGCAGCATCCCGTTGCCGAACACGTCGCCCGACATATCACCGCAGCCGACGACGCGAACCGGGTCGCGCTGCACATCGACGCCCATTTCCGCGAAGTGGCGCTGGACGGAAATCCACGCGCCCTTGGCGGTGATCCCCATCACCTTGTGATCATAGCCCTGCGACCCGCCGCTCGCGAACGCGTCGCCGAGCCAGAAGCCCGCTTCGAGCGCCAGCGCATTGGCGGTGTCGGAGAAGGTCGCGGTGCCCTTGTCCGCCGCGACGACGAAATACGGGTCGTCGCCGTCATGGATCACTACGCCCGCCGGATGGACGACGCGCCCTTCGACGATGTTGTCGGTGACGGACAGCAGCGCGCGGATGAACACGCGGTAGCTCTCCGTGCCCTCCGCCAGCCAGGCATCGCGGTTCGACGGCGCGGGCAGCTGCTTGGGGTAGAAGCCGCCCTTCGCCCCAGTGGGCACGATGACCGCGTTCTTGACCCGCTGCGCCTTCATCAAGCCCAATATCTCGGTGCGGAAGTCGTCACGCCGGTCCGACCAGCGAAGCCCGCCGCGCGCGACCGGCCCCGCGCGCAGGTGGATGCCCTCGACGCGGGGGGAGTAGACCCAGATCTCGCGCCACGGCACCGGCGCGGGCAGGCCGGGGATGAGGTGGCTGTCGAACTTGAACGCCAGCGCCTCCGCCGCTGCGGGCGCATAGGCGTTGGTGCGCAGGCACGCGACGACGAGGTCGCGCAGCGCGCGCAGGATGCGGTCGTCGTCGAGCGCGGTGACCCTGTCGAGCCCGGCGGCGATCGCAGCGTCGTGCGCTGTTAGGTCCTCGCCCGCCCGCGCCGGGTCATGCGCGGCGGCGAACCGCTCGGCAAGCGCGGCGGCGAGCGCGGGCGCGCGGCGCAGGGCGTCGACCACGGTCGCCATCGAATAGCTGAGCCCCGCCTGACGCAGGTACCGGAACCAGGCGCGGAACAGCAGCGCCGCCGGTGGTGCCAGCGCGGCATCGACGATCAACCGGTTGAACAGGTCGTTCTCCGCCCGCCCCTCCAGCACCGCCGAGATCGCACGTTCGAGCATCGCCGGCTCGACCGCCTCCGCGCCGCTCGCCTCGACGGTGAAGTCGTGAACGGTCGCGCGGTCGTCTTCCGCACGAAGACTGATCGCCGCCTCTTCCAGCACGCGGAAACCGAAATTCTCGAGTACCGGCACCGCGTCCGACAGCGCCAGCGCGCCGCCCTGGCGATAAATTTTGAGCCGGAGGCCGCCGTCCGCGCCCCGGTGCAGCCGCACCGGCCGGTCGTCGCTGCCGCCCATCGCCGCGACGCGCAGGATGTCCTGCGCCGCCTCGCCCGCGCCCGCGCCCGCACGATAGCCTTGAGGGAACGCATCCGCCCAGCGCATCGCCAGCGCGGCGGCGCGGCGCGGCGGCACCACCTCGCCCAGCGCGGCCTCGACCTGCGGCCCCCAGCCGCGCACCATCTGCTTGATCTCGGCATCGAGCGCCTCGGCATCGGGCATCGCGCCGCCATCGCGCACGTCAATGGTATAGCGGATCAGCGCCAGCACGCCGTCCTCCAGCGCGATCGTCCAGTTGAGCACCGGGCCGCTCGCCGCCTCGCCCAGCATCCGCCCGATCGCGACCCGCCGCTGCGTGGTGAGCTCGTCGCGGGGCAGCCACACGAACGCGAACAGATGCCGCCCCAAGGTCGAGCGGACCAGCACCAGTTTGGGGCGCGGCCGGTCGGCGAGCGACATCGCGGTCAGCGCCAGCGTTTCCAGCGATTGCGGATCTAGCGCCACGGTCAGGTCGTGCGGCAAGGCGGCGAGCACATGCGTCAGCGCCTTGCCCGCATGGCCGCGCGGATCGAACCCGAACTTCGCCTCCAGCTCGGCGAGGCGCGCGCGCAGCACGGGGACGGCGGTGGGCGGCGCGGCGAGCGCTGCGTTGGTCCACAGCCCGGCATGGATCGACAGCCCGGTCACGCGTCCGCCCTCACGCACCGGCACGACGACGAGGTCGAGCGGCGCGTGGCGGTGGACGGTCGAGAGCAGGCTCGACTTGAGCAGCAGCGGTGCCTCGCCGCCTTCCTCGAACCACGCCACCGCCAGCGCGCGCGAGCGGTCGGCGAGGATCGGCACCGCCTGCTCGTGCCGC
>CAXTTU010000373.1:0-3201 GCA_964247225.1 uncultured Sphingomonas sp.
TGCCCGAGCCGATTCCGCGCCCGACCCGCATCCTGCGGTGGCGCGCGCCTTCATTATCGCGGAGGTCGTTGAGTTTCATGATGCTGCACTCGCTTTCGCTATGGTCGCGCGTTGATGGGAAGCGCGCGCCGATAGAGCGCTTTGCCGCCCGCGTCAAAGGTTCAGCTCGACGGCGCGCGCGGGAGCACCCGGATGAGCTGACGCTCCGCCAGCCAGGCGAGCAGCACCAGCACGACTGCCGCGACCGCCGCCCCCACCGGCGTCTGCGCGCGATGCCAGTCGATCAGCAGCGGGAAGTGGAACGCGTATAGCCCATAGGAGATCGACGCCAACGCGCCGACCGGACGCGCGACGGGCAGCGCGCGGCTCGCCACGGCGCGCCCGAGCGGGCCGAAGCACGCTAACAACATCAGCAGCGCGACCGCAAAGTGCCGTAGCGGCAGCGCGGGGTAGAAGCCCGGCCCGCGATAGCCGACCACGCCCACGCCCACGCCCGCCACCACGCACAGCGCGGCCAGCCATAGCAGCGGCCCCGCCAGCCCCCGCGCGTCGCGCGCGCCCCGGCCATAGGCCTCCGCCGTCATCGCGCCGCACCACCAGACGAGGTAATAGGCCGCGACGAGCGAGAAGTGGTTCGGGACGGCGAGATACGAAGCGTAAGCGAGGCAGCAGCCAGCGCCGATCGCGGTGTTCGCCGCGCGTGGCCGCTCGCGCCACAAGCGCAGGACCGGCGGGAACACGAGGTAGAACGCCACCTCGTACGACAGCGACCAGAGCGGATCGTTACCGAGATACGGGTCGGCGATGACCCCCGGCTTGAGAAAGGCGATGTCCTGCAGGCTTGCCAGCGTCGCGACGAGCTCGCGCGGATGGAACCGGGCGGCAAGATCGCCATTGTCGAGCGCCACCAAGGTCGAAATCGCCATCGCGATCAGCAGCACCGGGTAGATCCGCCGTAACCGCCGCAGATAATAGCCGCGCGGCCGCAACGCCCGCTCCTGCTCGTTCGCGAAGATCACGAATCCGCTGAGCAGGAAGAAGATCAGCACCGCTTCCTGCCCGAAGCGGAACACCGCGCCCGCGCCGTGCGACCAGCCATGCGCGTTGGCCACGTGATGCAGCACGACGTAACAGGCCGCGAACGCCCTTGCCGCGTCCAGGCCCACGGTCGCACGGTGGCTGAGCATCCTCTTCTTCACACCTGCCCCCCGGCCTGCCCGAGGGTGATCCAGTAACGCCTTCGCACCGGGACGCTACCGATATTGGCTGAACTCCCTCCGAATGGCGGTGCCCCGACTTGCATTGTTGACGCGGGGACCGAGCATTGAACCCGGACTTGCCCCCGACTAGGACGGTCCGGGGGAACGGGCATGAAACTCGAGCGCATACAGATCCTGCGGTTCTGCGCGGCCGCGGCGGTGCTCGCCTATCATGGGCAGGGCACGCTCGCCAATCACCGCCCCGACCCCGGCACGCTCGGGCTGGTGCGCCACGGCGACTATGGCGTCGATCTGTTCTTCGTCATCTCCGGCTTCATCATCCAGCTCACCGTGCGGTCGCGCGAGCGCGACTGGCGGTTGTTCGCGCGGCGGCGATTGTGGCGGGTGGTGCCGCTCTACTGGATCTGCACGCTCGCGCTCTGGGCGATGCTGCCCGTGTTCGCGCATGGGACGACGCCGTCGCCCGCCTTTCTGCTCCGCTCGCTCGCCTTTCTCGCCTGGACCGCTGCCCCCGCTGCGATGCCCGTCATCTATCCGGGCTGGAGCCTCGAATATGAGCTGTTCTTCTACCTGCTCGCGGCGGCGGCGATGGCGGCGGGTGCGAGGCCGTGGCGCGTGGTCTGCTGGTCGCTTGCCGCGCTCGCGATCGCGGGTGCGCTCGCGCGAGTGCAATATTCGACGCATGTGCTGGAGTTCTTCGTCAACCCGATCCTGCTGGAGTTCACGTTCGGCGTGCTGATCGGCGAGGGGCTGGCTCGCCGCCGGGTGCCGTGGGCGGAGCTGGTGCCGGTCGCACTCGCGGCGCTGCTGGTGCTGCGCGTCGACTGGGGCGCGCGGGTATGGATCGCGGGCGTGCCCAGCGCGGCGCTGGTGCTGGGGGCCGCGACCCTCGACGCGCGAACGCCGCTGCGGTCGCGCGTGGCGCTGTGGTTCGCCAAGCTCGGCGATGCGTCTTACTCGATCTACCTGTCGCAGGTGTTCAGCATCTCGCTGCTCGTCCGCCTGGGCATGAAGCTCGGGCTGCGGGTGCCGTTCGAGGCGGTGGTCGCGTTGATCATTGCAGGCGGCCTGGTCGGCGGATGGCTGCTGTTTGTGGCCGTGGAAGCGCCCTTGCAGCGGTTGGCGCACCGCCGCACACGGGTAGCAAAAGCCTCGATCACCGCCGAGTAAGGTGGCCCGTCGCTGACCTGTCAGCTGCGGTTGTACCCAAAGCAAACCCCCGACCCTTCGCGAGGAGGGCCGAGGGTTCGCAGGCTTCACCGCTCGTGCAGAGCAGGGCGGCCTCGGAGCGTCAGCCCTCGACCGACACCATATGCTGCACCTTGCGGATCATGCCGCGCACCTCGGGACTGTCCTCCAGCTCCGACACGCGGTGCATCTTGTTGAGGCCGAGGCCGATCAGCGTCGCGCGCTGATCCTGCGTGCGGCGGATCGGGGAGCCGGTTTGCCTGATCTTGATCGTCGCCATGGGTCTACTCCGTCACCATCACCGCGTCCGCCTCGGCGGTCGCCGCCGCGCCGCCGGGGGCACGGCCGAGCAGGTCGGCGATCTTCTTGCCGCGCCGCTGCGCCACCGACTTGGGGCTGGTCTGGTCGCCGAGCGCCTCAAAGGTCGCGCGGATCATGTTATAGGGATTGGAGGTGCCGACCGACTTGGTCACCACGTCCGCGACGCCGAGCGACTCGAAGATCGCGCGCATCGGGCCGCCCGCGATGATGCCGGTGCCCTGCGGCGCCGATCGGAGCGTCACCCGGCCCGCGCCGAAATGCCCGTTGCCGTCATGATGCAGCGTGCGCCCGTCCTTGAGCGGCACGCGGACCATCGCCTTCTTCGCCGCAGCGGTTGCCTTGCTGATCGCCTCGGGCACTTCGCGCGCCTTGCCGTGACCAAAGCCGACCCGGCCCTTGCCGTCGCCGACGACGACCAAAGCCGCGAAGCCGAAGCGCTTGCCGCCCTTCACCGTCTTGGACACGCGGTTGA
>CAXTTU010000374.1:0-3200 GCA_964247225.1 uncultured Sphingomonas sp.
CCGCCGCGACTGCCTCCACGCCCTCGCGCTGTTCCGCCTGCCGCGCCCACATCTCCGCGTAGAGCCCGCCGCGGCGGAGCAGCTCGCCATGCGTGCCGCGCTCGGCGATGCGACCGCCGTCGAGCACGACGATCTGGTCGGCATGGACCACCGTCGACAAGCGGTGCGCGATGACGATCGTGGTGCGTCCACGCTCGATCGCCTGCAGCGTGTCGAGGATTTCCGCCTCCGTGCGGCTGTCGAGCGCGCTGGTTGCCTCATCGAGGATCAGGATCGGTGGGTTCTTGAGCAGCGTGCGCGCGATCGCGACACGCTGCTTCTCGCCGCCCGACAGCTTGAGCCCGCGCTCGCCAACGCGCGTCTCGTACCCGTCGGGTTGCCGCTCGATGAACGGCGCGATCGCCGCGCCGCGGGCCGCGCGCGCGATCTCGTCGGGCGCTGCGCCCTCGCGACCATAGGCGATATTATAGCCGATCGTGTCGTTGAACAGCACCGTGTCCTGCGGCACGATCCCGATCTCGGCCCGCAAGCTCGCCTGCGTCACTTGGCTGATATCCTGCCCGTCGATCGTGATCCGCCCGCTCGTCAGGTCGTAGAAGCGGTACAGCAACCGCGCGAGCGTCGACTTGCCCGCGCCCGACGGCCCCACCACCGCCACCGTCGTGCCCGGCGCGATGTCGAGGTCGATCCCCTTCAATATCTCGCGCTCGCCCTCATAGGCGAAGCGGACACCTTCCAGCCGCACGCGCCCTTGTTCCACGTGCAACATCGGCGCGTGAGGGCGGTCGACGATCTCGGCGGGCGTGTCGATCAGGTCGAACATCGCCCCCATGTCGATCGCGCCCTGCCGCAACGTCCGGTACACCATGCCGAGCAGGTCGAGCGGGCGGAACAGCTGGCTCAGCAGCGTCGATACGAACACCACATCGCCGGGCGAGGCACGCCCGCGCGACCAGGCGAGCACCACCAGCACCATCCCGCCGCCCAGCATCAGATTGGTGATCAGCGCCTGCCCGACGTTCAGCCAGGCGAGGCTGTTCTCCGACTTGGTCGCCGCGTTTGCATAGGCGATCATCGCGTTCTCGTAGCGCCGCCCTTCGCGCGCTTCCGCGCCGAAATACTTCACCGTCTCGAAGTTCAGGAGCGAGTCGACCGCGTGCGCGACCGCGCCGGTGTCGAGATCGTTCATCCGCGTACGCAGGTGGTTGCGCCAGTCGGTCACCTTGCGCGTGAACCAGATGTACGCAGCGACCATCGCGACTGTCGCCGCGACCAGCCCCCAGCCGAAGCGCCCGCGGAAGATGTTGAGCACGAGGCAAAGCTCGAGCACCGTCGGCGCGATGTTGAACAGCAGGAAATACAGCATCGTGTCGATGCTCTTGGTCCCGCGCTCGACCACCTTGGTCACTGCGCCGGTGCGCCGCTCCAGATGGAAGCGGAGCGACAGCTGATGCAGGTGGCGGAACACCTGCGCCGCCAGCCGCCGCGTCGCGTCCTGCCCCACCCGCTCGAACACCGCGTTGCGCAGATTGTCGAACAGCGTGGTCGAGAAACGCGACCCGGCATAGCCGAGCACCATCGCGGCCGCATAGGTAGTGACGTCGCGCACCCCCGCGACATGGCCGGACAGCGCATCGACCGCGTATTTCAGCGTATAGGCCGCGCCATAGACCTGCACCAGCTTCGACACGACCACCAGCAGCATCGCCACCACGATCCGCGCGCGCAGCCGCGGCGCGTCGGCGGGCCAGAGATACGGGAGAAAGCGCCGCAGCGTCGGCAGCAGCGGGCGGTCGGGCGTGGAGGCGGTGGCGAGGGGCGGCATGGGCGTCAACGATGTAGGGATACGCTACCCTGTTCCCAAGCGTCCGTACGAATGCGTCGCTCTCAGCCGCGCGGGCGCGTCCACAAACTCGGGTCGCGTGGGCTGGGCCGATAAAGCGCGCGCCGCCGTGCCGCCTGCGCCGCCGCGCGCGCGATGAAGCGAACCTTCGCCCCGCCCGACGTGCTCACCCGCGCGTCCCACGCCCGCTCGCCCCGCCGCGCCACCTCGCGCCCGATCGCACCGTAGATCGCCGCCGCCGCCAGCACCGCCCAGGCGGAGCGGAAGGAGAGGGCGGGGGCGCCGTACCGCGCGCTCGCCTCGTAAGCGGCGGCGCGGCTCGCCAGCCGCGCGGCGAGCGTCGCCAGCGCGGGGCGGTGCTCCGGGGCCATGACGGCGTCCGACGGAATGCCGACCTGCGCCAGCCACTCGCCCGGGAGATAGCACCGCCCCGCCGCCGCATCCTCGCCCACGTCGCGCGCGATATTGGCGAGCTGGAACGCAAGCCCCAGGTCGCACGCGCGGTCGAGCGTCGCGTCGTCCTCGGGCGGCACCCCCATGACGACGGCCATCATGCACCCGACCGCGCCCGCGACATGGTAGCAATAGCGGTAGAGGTCATCCTCCGTCCGCGGTCGCCACTCCGCCGCGTCGAGCGCGAACCCCTCGATCAGGTCGCGCGCGAACCGGGCGGGGAGCCGCGTCTCGGCGGCGACCACGCGCAGCGCGTCGAAGGCTGGGTCGCCGACGACCTCGCCCGCGAGTGCCGCGTCGGTCTTGCCGCGAAGCTCCGCCAGCCGCGCGGAGGCGTCCGCCACGCGCCGGGTGCCGTGGCCCGCGATCTGCCCGTCGGCGATGTCGTCGCACCGCCGGCACCAGGCGTAGAGCAACCACGCCCGCTCGCGCGTAGGCGGGTCGAACAGACGCGAAGCGGCGGCGAAGCTCTTGGAGCCGACCGCGATGGAGGTGCGGGCGTGCTCGACGAGGTCGACGCGGGTGAGCTCCCCCGTCACGCCCCCCATTCGTCACCCCGGGCTTGACCCGGGGTCCCGCTGTCTTTTGCACCGCTCGGAGAAGAAGCGGGACCCCGGCTTAAGGCCGGGGTGACGAGACTAGCCGACCTTCCGTCTCCGCTCACAACTCAGCCGCCGTCATCGCTACGATCGGCCGCGCGGGCACATGCGCCGCCATCTTCTCCAGCAACCCATCGAGCGTCTCCGCCACGAGCAGCAGCCCGCGATGCTGCGCGCGCACGAAGCCGACCTCCGCCATCCGCTCCCACATCGCCACCAGCGGATCATAGAAACCGGCGACGTTGAGCAGCCCCACCGGCTTGGCATGATAGCCCAGCTGCGCCCAGCTCAGCGCCTCCCACAGC
>CAXTTU010000375.1:0-3199 GCA_964247225.1 uncultured Sphingomonas sp.
TGGTCTTGTAGCGCACGTCGGTCAGGTTCTTGCCATGGATGCCGATCGAATAGCGTCCATCCTTGCCGAATGTGTAGGTGATGTTGGCGTCGAGCAGCGTGTAGCCGGGCTGGTCGAGGAACGGGCTCGCGGTCTCGAACTGATGCGTAAGGCTGCGGTAGGACACGGTGCTCGAGGCCGCGACCGATCCCTCGCCGACGGGCAGGTTAACCGCCAGCGTCCCCGAGGTGGTGACATGCGGCGTGTTCTGGAACACGCGCACCGCCGCGATATCGGCGCCGGTCGGGCCTATGAACGTCCGGTATTTGGCGTCGAGATAGCCGAACGTCCCGGCCAGCGTCAGCGCCGAACCAGCCCCGGCGAAGTCGCGCGCAAGCGCGGCGTTGCCTTCGAACTCGACGCCCTTGATCCGCGCTTTGGCGGCGTTGGTGGTGATGCCGATGAACGTCTGCACCCCGTTCACGACCGCCGCGGCGGAGCCGGGGATCTGCACGTCGCTGTAATCAGCGTAGAAGCCGTCCAGCGCGAAGGTCAGCCGCCGGTCGAACAGCGCGCTCTTCCAGCCGATCTCATAGCTTTTCACGTCTTCCGGGCGGAAAGCGAGATAGTTGTAGATATCCTGATAGGTCCGACCGACCGCCGGATTGCTGATCGGCGCGGAAGCGCCCGACCCGCGCGGATCGAACCCGCCACCCTTGAACCCCTCGGAATAGGAGAAATAGACCAGCTGCCCCTCGAACGGCTTGACGCTGATCGAGGCGCGCGGCGTGAACTTCTTGAAGTTCGCCGTGCCGGTGAAGTTGGTCAGCGGCGCACCGAGCTGCGTCGGGTTGCCGCCGAACTCGCTCGACACGCCGCCGAGGTAATTCGCCTTGAAGATGGTGGAGCGCCGCTGGTCCCATGTGTAGCGACCGCCGAGCGACAGGCTGAGCCAGGGCGTGAAATCATAAGTGAAATCGCCGTAGAACGAACTTGTCTCGGTCCGCACGTCCCCCCTTGTATAGGCGTCGAGCCCGGGCAGCGCGGCGGGCGCGGTGGTGAACAGCAACACGTCGAACCCGGTCGACGCCTTCGCGCCCAGATAATAGTAACCGAACAATCCGTTCAGCTTGCTGCTCTTGTAGAGAAGCTGGACTTCCTGGCTGGTCTGGTTGTTACGGTACACCGCGGGCACGTCGACATCGACCGCGGGCAGCGAGTCGAAGTCGATCGGCGTGAACGAGCGGTCCTCGCGATAGGCGCTGATCGAGCGCAGCGTCACATGGTCGGTCAGGTCGGCGTTGATCGACAGGGACACGCCGCCCGCCCGCACATTCTCCTTGGGCGCGTTGAGGCCCGCCTGCGTATCGTACACATTGGCCAGCACCGGCGTGCCCGAGGCGAGGCCGGGGATCAGCCGGTGGCCGTTGCGCGGGTTGGACTTGTCGTCGGTATAGTCGGCGGTCAGCCGCGCGAACAATCGCTTGTCGGGCGACTGGAACTCCACCGTCCCCCGCAGCGCATAAACGTCCTTGTTATAGTTATCGATGCCGAGGTTGAGGTTGCGCCCGAACCCGTCATGGCCGAGCCGCGCGCCCGCGATGCCGACCTTGACCATATCGCCGATCGGCGTCGAGAGCGCCGCAATCCCGTCGATCTCGTTATACGAGCCGTAGGTGAACTTCAGCCGCGCCTCCGCTTCGTCGGGCAGGCGCTTGGTCACATACTTGACCGCGCCGCCGATCGTGTTGCGACCGTACAGCGTTCCTTGGGGGCCGCGCAGTATCTCGATCCGGTCGACGTCGTAGATGTCGAGCACCGCCGCCTGCGGGCGATTGAGATAGACGTCGTCGAGATAGATGCCGACCCCCGCCTCGAACCCGGGCACCGGGTCCTGCTGGCCGACGCCGCGAATGAAGGCGGCAAGCGTGGAGTTGGTGCCGCGCGCGTCCTTGAGCGTGGTGTTGGGCGTCACGTTCTGGATGTCGGTCAGATCGATCGCGCCCGACTTCTCCAGCTTGTCGGCGGTGAAGGCGGTGATCGCGACCGGCACGCTCAGCAGATTTTCCTGCCGGCGGCGGGCGGTGACGACGATGTCCTGGCTGCCCGCCGCGGTGCCCTGCGCCTGCGGGGTCGAGGGCTCGGTGGGGCTGTCTGCGGCCTGCGCGCCCGTGGCGACGCCCTGGCCGGTCGGATCTGGGCTGCCCGTCTGGGCGAGCGCGGGACACGCGACGAACGCGGCCCCGAGCAGCAGCGCGGCGCGCAGATTGGCGGCTCGACCGGTCATCGTGATTCCTCCCCCTTATCGCGCGGGTCTTGCCCCGCGCCCGGCTTGTTTGCCGGTGACTTCGTCCTGCTGAAAGCTGAACCGGTTTGCAAGTCAGCGTGACCGGCGATGGCGGGGAAGGCGACGCGCAGATTCTTGTTGGCCGGCTGGGCGGGGCATGCTTGAATGCCGGAGGTACTATCGTTTTCAGCGACTACGCTCCGGGTGTCGCCCCACTATCGACCAGACCCGGCGACAATGCCCGCGCAATAAAAGGCCCCGCCATGCCACATCATACGAAATCAGTCGTCAAGTTCGCGTCGGCGCTGATCCTCCTCGCGCCGCTCGCCCCCCTGGCCGCCCAGAAGGCCGCGCCGCCCGCCGGGCCGGTCACCTACGGCCCGGGGCACAAGCTGTGCAGCGACTGGTCCGCCGCGGAAACCAAGGCCGACCAGTCCGAATATACGGGCAATCGCTTCTTCGTGGCGGGCATGATGTCGGCCTATAACATCTATGTGTCGCCGCCCGGGTTCGACGTCGCCCACGGAATCACGCCGGACGACATGAAAACTTTCATGCACGCCGAATGCGCCGCGCATCCGACGGAGACGATCGCGACCGCCGCGACCGCCTTCATTGCTTCGACGAAAGCGCGACAGGCCAAGTAAACCGCGCCACCTTCTCCTCCCCGAAAGGGGGAGGAGGTGAGCGGTCCTTGGCGCGACCGGCTTCAGGCCGGTTCGAACGCCGCGTTGATGGTCAGATCGACCTTGTCCGCGACGACGGGCAGCCCGTAGCTGACGCCCCATTGGCTGCGCTGGATGCTGGTGGTCGCCTGAAAGCCGACATTCTGCTTCCTGGTGAGCGGGTTCACGCCCGCCCCGACGAACCGCGCTTGGAGCGTCACCGGGTGTGTTACACCCTTCAGCGTCAGATTGCCGGTGATGGTGGCGG
>CAXTTU010000376.1:0-3167 GCA_964247225.1 uncultured Sphingomonas sp.
CAGGATGCGAGCCGACGCTTCGACGGGGAAGCCGATCGCAAGGTTCGCCTCGCCGTTGTCGAGCAGATCGAGAGCTTCGGTCCGGCCGAAAATACCGCGCACCTGCACATCAAGGCGGGGGGCCTCGACAGCAAGCCGCGCCAGCAGCGGCGGCAACAGGACGAAGGCGGCATAGTCGGTCATCGCGACCGTGACTGTGTGATCGGCCGCTGCGGGGTCGAACGTATCCGCCTGCAACACTTCCCGCATGAGGCGAAGCGCCGCCGACACAGGCCCGGCAAGGTCATCGGCGCGGGGCGTCGGCTGCATGCCGGTCGGCGACCGGACAAACAGTTCGTCGTCGAACAACTCACGCAAGCGGGTAAGCGCCCCGCTCATCGCCGATTGGCTCAGGCCGATGCGCTGCCCCGCATGAGTGACGTGGCGCTCAGCATAGAGAGCGTGGAACGCCTTCAGCAGGTTCAGGTCAAAGCCGGCTACATCCATCGGACGTTGATAGGGCACTAGGGTCAGCCACGAAACCAATCAAGGGGTTCCCGATAGACGATCCTTTTCGAGAAACCGGCCTGCCCGTTTTCCACCCAGGGCGTGTGAAAAGCCGTTTTCAGCCGGGTGGTGGCCAGTTTTCTACGATCCGGGATCACGCCACCCTCAACGGCGTGACCGCGATCCGCTGCTGCGAACGGGTTAGCCGACCCTTGGCTTTTACGCCCTGATCGCCTCCATCAATGGCCTGACACCTAGGATCGCGATCACCCGCTTCATGTTGTAGGCGAGAACTTGCAGGCTCATCTCCGTGCCGACCCGTTTCAGCGTCCGGGTCAGGAAGTGCGTGGCGCCCATCCAGGCCTTGATCGTGGCAAACGGGTGCTCGGCGGTCTGCCGTCGCAGCCGCATCGCACTCGGCATCTGGTCGAGCCGTTTCTGCATGGCGTCGAGCACGTCCTCATGCTCCCACCGCTTGATCCGGAGAAGTAGCCGCGGTCGGCCAGCACGGTCAGGTCCTTGCGGCCCATGGCGTCCTGCGCAAGCCGGGCCATGTCGCCCACTGCTCCCGATCATTCCCGGCGTTGGTGACCGCGTGGGCCACGATCAGGTGGTGCTTGGTGTCGACCGCCGTCTGCACGTTGTAGCCGACGACGCCTGTTCCTCTGCCGACCGAGGTCATCGCCCGGGCGTCCGGGTCCGTCAGCGAGATCTGCCCGCCCGGCGCCGTCTTTACGGCAACCTC
This sequence comes from uncultured Sphingomonas sp., assembly GCA_964247225.1. Lineage (GTDB taxonomy): Bacteria > Pseudomonadota > Alphaproteobacteria > Sphingomonadales > Sphingomonadaceae > Sphingomonas. The sequence goes on from CAXTTU010000376.1 coordinate 1,232, forward strand.
CATCGCGCGCAGGTGCTGCATCTGCTCGCGCAGGCGGCCAAGCCTTTCCTGCAAGCGCTCGACCTTGGCGGGAACCACGTCCGGCTCCTGCCGGTCGGCTGTGTCGAGGGCTGCCATGTAGCGGGAGATGGAGGTTTCCACCTGCTCGATCCGCCGCTGCACGGCGGCCGGCGTGAAGTTCTTGTCCCGAGTGTTGACCGCCTTGAACTTGCTGCCGTCGATTGCGACCAGCGCGTCGGAGAACAGGTTCAGCTTGCGGCACAGCAGGACGAACTGCCGGCATGTCGCGCGGATCGCCGGGCCGTTGTCGCGGCGGAAGTCGGCAATGGTCTTGAAGTCGGGGGCGAGCCGCCCCGTCAGCCACACTAACTCGATGTTGCGCTGCGCTTCGCGCTCCAAACGGCGGCTGGACGGGATGCGGTTCAGGTAGCCGTAGAGGTAAAGCTTGAGCATCACCGCCGGATGATACGCGGGCCGCCCTGTGTCCGCCGGAACGGCACGGCCAAAGCCGAGCTTGACCAGGTCCAACTCGTCGACGAACACTTCGACCGCGCGAACTGGGTTGTTCTCGTCGACGTAATCGTCGACGCATTCCGCGTAAAAGGAAAGACTGACGCCGGTTCCAGCCTTCTACGTAGCGTGTCATGGAAAGGCTCACCTCCAGCAATCGCACCAACGCGACTCTGGCAGGTTGGCCATCACTTGAGTACCCGTTTCGGGCACGTTTTCACACAATCTCCACCAACTGCGGCCATTGGTAAGTTTCAAACCAGGCAAGGCTGGAAGGTATGAGAGCCCGCCTTCTGGATGCCCTTTCATCACTTGACCTGCAACACAGTATCTTCGGGGTGGTTGGGCTGATAGGGCGTGCGTCGCCGTCCGGTCACGGCGCTGCCGCTACTCGTAGCGCGGCCGGGTTTCCGGGAAGCCGAGCGGCAGGCTTGCCGCCTGCAGCACGTGGATCTCGTAAACACCCTGGCTGATGGCGCTGTGCTTGGACGGGCGTCCCTCGTTCAGCGCCGCCAGCTTCGGCCGCAGCCTGGCCGCGTAGGCACAGGCAACGTCTTCCGCCAGGAAAGAGCGCGGCGTGCCGCCCAGGGTGCGATACATGCCGGGATCGGTGACCAGTTCGCCTTGGTCGAACCACCATCCGCCCTCCTCGGGACCTCCCCAGCTTCGGGATGTCAGATAGCAAGCCACCCACATGAGCGCCGGCACTGACGCCGACCAGGTGTCCTCGTTGATCAGCTCGTCGCACGCGGCATCGTTGTTCATCGGCGTTTCCCTTTATGGTCCTGGAACGCCTCCCACGCGCCGCAGCCCGTCCGCCGGGGCAAGAGCGCGCGCAGCGCGGGAGCGCCTTGGCGCGACGAACTCTTGCGGCGGCGGACGGTGCTGCGGCATCTCGTCTTTGCTTGGGTTTCGCCCTATCCTGTTTCGTTTCCCGTGCCCTTCCGTCACTGCGTCACCCAGGCCCGCAGCTTCGCGCGCATGACGCCGATCGGGCCGTTGATGCCGGCGCAAACCTCCGGTTTCGCCGACGTGACCGGAGCGTCGGCGGCGACCTGACGCATGGTGCGGAAGTCCGGCAGCCACGACGACGCAACATGGCGTAATCGCGCGGAGACCTGGGCATCTACCCGTTCTCTCCCACCCGCGCGTCTGCTGAACTCGGCTTCGGTCGCAGCCAAGGAGGCAGCCATGGGTTCGTATGTTGCATTCGACGTGTCTCTTCGCTCCACCAGCGTTCATGTCGTGGACGAGGCCGGCAAGTGCCTTTGGCGTGGCAAGTGCGCCAGCGAGCCCGACGTGCTCGCCGCCGTCGTGCGCAGGCGCGCGCCCGAGGTCGTCCGTGTCGGCCTGGAGACCGGTTTCCTTTCGACCTGGCTTTGCCATGCGCTGGCCGAGGCCGGCCTGCCCGTAGTGTGCATGGACG
>CAXTTU010000377.1:0-3153 GCA_964247225.1 uncultured Sphingomonas sp.
GGCGCGCCGCTGATCGGCTATGGCCTGACCGAGACCAACGCCGCCGGGGTGAGCAACTGGCGCACTAACTACCTCGCCAAGCCGACCTCGGTGGGGCGCGCGTCGAAGCCGCTGATGGAGATCGGCATCCTCGACGACGAAGGCGCGACCATGCCGCCGATGCAGCGCGGTGAGATCGCGATCCGCTCGATCGCCAACGCGCTCGGCTATTGGGAGAACCCCGCGGCGACGGCGGCGTCGTTCATGCCCGACGGCTGGTTCCGGAGCGGCGATCTCGGCTATCTCGACGAGGACGGCTATCTGTTCATCGTCGACCGCAAGAAGGACATCATCATCCGCGGCGGCGAGAATATCAGCTGTCAGGAGGTCGAGGCGGCCTTGTACGAGCACCCGGCGGTGGCGGAGGCGGCGGTGTTCGGCCTCCCCGACGAGCGGCTGGGCGAAGTGCCCGCGGCGGTGGTGCATCTGGCGAGCGGGGGGGCGGTGGACGAGGCGGCGCTGATCGCCTTCGTGCGCGAGCATATCGCCGCGTTCAAGGTGCCGGGCCGGGTGTGGTTCAGCGAGGCGGCGCTGCCGAGGCTAGGGACGGAGAAGATCGACAAGGTAGCGATCCGCAACCAGTACCGCGCGATCGCGGCGGCGGAGCGGGCGGGCTAGCGCTCAGCGCCGTCCTGCCTCCCTCACCATCAGCATCCCCGTCGCGAGCAGCGCCGCCCCGAAAGCCAAGAACACCCCGTCCCACGCCGACGGCCCCGCGCGCTCATAGACATGGTGCAGCCCGAGCAGGTGATGGTCGATCGTCCCCTCGACAAGATCGAACACGCCCCAGCCCGCGAGGCATGCCCCTGCCAGCGCCCGGCCCGAGCGGATCGTGGTCTCACGGCGCAGCGCGCGCCAGAGCAGGACGACGCCGATCGCGGTCGCGAACCAGTCGAACGCGTCGAACAGGCCATCCCATACCATGTTGACCTTGGCCCCCACCAGCGTGTCGGTGGGGACGCGCGCGGACAGCATGTTGTGGATCTGCAGGATCTGGTGGAACAGGATGCCATCGACGAACCCGCCCATGCCGATGCCGATCACCAGCCCGGCGGTGACCAGCGGGCGCAGCGTCGGCGCGCTCACGCGACTGCTCGCCGCAGCAGCAGCACCGCCAGCACGAACACCGGCGCGGGCGCGGCCAGCGCAAGAAGGTGCGGGAGGAGGTCCGGCCCCAGCACAGCCGCGCGCACCGCGACGGCCGTTGGCGTGTGGCACAGGCTGCACGCCCCCGCGGGGGTGGCGAGCAACGCAAGCGGGGCGAGCAGGACGGGGCGCATTCACCCCCGACGCGCCACGGTGCCCGGTAGTTCCGTTGGTCAGGCCCCGTCGCGGCGAAGCCGAAGGCGACGAGTGGCTTTGGTCGCTGGTGAAGCGAAACCGACCCGAGATGCATCATGATCCGACCATCATACATGGTCGGTTCGGCTCAGTCCCACTGTCCCGTGGCATAGTGGAACTCGGTCTGCGTGGAGACGAGGGCACCTTCCGGCACCCATCGGACCGGGCTGTCCGACAACTCGATCACCTTGGAGGTCGCGAGCGATTGCCCGTCCGACAGGCGGGTGAGCCTCGCGAAGCCGGGATCCTCGAACCAGACTTGATAGACGGCTCGCTGCCAACGGGCTCCGCTGTACAGGTCCACGCGGTAGCGCCCGTCCGGAGATACCGAGGAGGTTTGCAGGTTCCAGCCGCCGTCCAGCCAGAAGCATGAGGCACCGGTTGCGCACAGCGCCATGAGCACCAGCGTCAGACGACGGACCTGGGTCACAAGGCGATCTCGACCGGTCCTGACGCAAGCGGCAAGCGGAACAGGTCGGTGAAGATGACGAAATCACCACCTCGATGATTGAGCTGGCGAAAGTCTCGGAACGATGCGTTCGTCACGCGATAGTGTCGGTCGACCGTTGCGCGAACCGAACCGATCCCAATCGACCAATCTCCATCCGCACCTGCCGTCGGGGTCACGGGAATGTCGCCGACATTCGCCGCGAAGGTCGTCACGCCATGACCGTTCCAGTAACCAAGCGATTGCTCGCCGATGAATTCGTAACTGTCGCGGATATAGACGCCTATTCCGTCCACCACGAGGCGCGCCTTGCCCTTTTCCACATGGCAGACCCCAGTTACCGCGAGATTCATGGTAGCGCGACCAAGCGCGGCGTAGAAGTCGTCGAACGGGTCGAAAATGCCGCCTACCGGCGCGCTGTTTGCCTGGCAGGTTTCGTGAATGGCGACCGTCGATGCGCCAAGATCGCCGAAACGGAACTGATAAGGTTTCTTGCTGGGGTGCAGCGCGCCTGAGCGCGCGATGCGGCTCCGCAGCAGTGCTGCCGAGCGGGGCGTCACCCATGAACGGCGGAGCGATTCAACAACGTCGCGGACGCGCCCGAACCGCATGGCCCAGGCCATCGTCACGATCCTAGTCTCGATCCGCGAGGCGGGCACTCTCCGGTAGTCGACTTGGCCGCTCTTTTCCGCGAGGCTCATGGTGTAAGCGCCGCGACCGAACCAGCGGTCCATGCAGTTCGCGCCCGTTGTCCATCCGTGCCGGCGCATCACGCCGGGTACCTCGCCTAGCCAGAACGTCATGCCGTGCTCCGTCCGGATCGCGGCTGCGTGTTGGGGCAAGAAGCAGACACGAGCAAGTCTCCGCTGTTGAGCTCTCTCCGCCCGACGTCGTGCTGTTTTCTCTGCCTCCGTTCCCCTAAGCCTTGCACGATGGACGGGGCGGAAACGGGCGCGGTTACGCGGCGGGGGTTGCTGGTGACGGGGGGCGTGGGGCTGGGGCTCTGCGTCGCTTATGCGGTGTGGCCGCGGCATTACCGCGCCAACCTCGCCGCCGCGCCGGGGGAGACGGTGCTGTCGGCCTGGGTCAAGCTGGGCGAGGACGGGCGCGTCACGGTGGCGGTGCCGCAGGCGGAGGGCGGGCAGGGGGTGTGGACCGCCTTGCCGCAGATCGTCGCGGGGGAGCTGGGCGCGGACTGGCGGCAAATGGGGGTGGAGCCCGCGCCGCTCAGTCCGCTCTACGCCAACGCGCTGGCGGTGGATGAGCTGTGGGAAGGGCTGTTCGACCCGCTCCCCGCGTCGATGCGCGCGACCTGGGCGGAGCGG
>CAXTTU010000378.1:0-3148 GCA_964247225.1 uncultured Sphingomonas sp.
CCGCCCGGCGAGTTGATGTACATGAAGATGTCCTTTTTCGGGTTCTCCGATTCAAGGAACAACAGCTGCGCGGTGATGAGCGAGGCCATGCCGTCCTCGACGCCGCCGGTCACGAAGATGATCCGCTCGCGCAGCAGGCGGGAAAAGATGTCGAACGACCGCTCGCCGCGGTTCGACTGTTCGATGACGATCGGCACCAGCGAGTCGGTGAAGTGACGCCCGAAGTCGCCGGTCTCGAACGGATTGTGCATGGGGGTGGTCTGCCTTCGCGGGAGAATGAACCCGCTATGTCGCGCGCTCCCCGGGGGAGTTCAACCCCCGGGCGCGGGGAGCGCGAGGTACGCCAGCCGCCGCACCTCGCGCCGCCCGCGCACCACTGTGTCCAAGATCAACCCCGCGAACAGGCACAGCGCGGACAGGACCATCAGCCCGGTGGTGAAGATCAGCGTCGGGAAGCGGGGCACCAGGCCCGTCTCGACATATTCCCACAGCACCGGCCCGACGAGCAGGAGCGCCAACAGCGCGAACAGCCCTGCGAACAGGCCGAAGAACAGCAGCGGTCGCTCGATCCGGTACAAGGTCAGGATCGTGCGCGTGATCCGCCAGCCGTCGCGATAGGTGGAGAGCTTGGACTCCGAACCTTCGGGCCGCTCGTAATAAGGCGTCTCGACCTCGCCCACCGGCATCCGCAGTTCGAGCGCGTGGACCGAGATGTCCGTCTCGATCTCGAACCCGGTCGACAGCGCGGGGTAGCTTTTCACGAACCGACGCGAAAAGGCGCGGTAGCCCGACAGGATGTCGGTGAAGCTCCTCCCGAATAGTTGCGCCAGCATGCCGGTGAGCAGCTTGTTGCCCATTACATGCCCGCGCCGGTAGGCCGCGGTCGCCTGGCTGACGCGCGCGCCGACGACCATGTCGAGCCGTTCCGACAAGAGCCGCTCGACGAGCATCGGCGCGCTGGCGGCGTCGTAGGTCGCGTCGCCATCAGCCATCAGATACACGTCCGCATCGACGTCGGCGAACATGCGACGCACCACCGCGCCCTTGCCCTGCACCCGCTCGGTGCGGACGACCGCGCCCGCCGCGCGCGCGACCTCGACGGTGCGGTCGCGGCTGTTGTTGTCGTACACATAGACGGTCGCGCCCGGCAGCGCCGCGCGAAACCCCGCCACCGTTGAGGCGATCGCCGCCTCCTCATTGTAACAGGGGAGCAGCACGGCGATGAGGGGGTCGGGCACGGTTGGTCTCGATCAGAACGGTCGAGCCCCATCGCGGTGAGTGCCGAAAGGCCGCACCGCGATGGGGCGGACACGGGCCTGCTTTAGGCCTCCGCCGATTTCTTCGCGCGCGGCTTTTTCGCGGCAGCCTCGTTGGCCGTAGCGACGTCCTGCAGCGCGGGCGCTTCGCCCTCCGCACTGGCCACCTTCTTGGCGCGCGGCTTCTTGGTGGCGGGCGTGCCGGGCTCGACCTCCGCGCCCGCGATGTTGCCGCTGTGCGCGACCGGCTTGGTGGCTGGCGCGGGCTCGACTTCCTCCGCGGTCACGGGCGCGTCCGCGGCTTGGTGGTCGTGGTCATGCGAGGCATGGTCATGGCCGGAATGATCGTGCCCGGAATGGTCGTGCCCGTCATCGTCGTGATGCTCGTGAACGTGGGTGCCGGTCGCGAAGCCGTCTTCGCTCTCGATCGCGGCCTCCAGCTCCTCGCGCGTCACCTCGCGGTCGGTGATCTCCGCGCGCTCGAACAGGAAATCGACCACCTTGTCCTCGTACAACGGCGCGCGGAGCTGCGCGGCGGCCATTGCGTCCTGCTGAATGTACTGCGCGAACCGCTGCCGGTCCTCGGGGCGGTATTGCTGCGAGGCCTGCGCGATCAGCCGGTTCATTTCCTGCTGACTCACCTCGACGCCGTTCGCCTGGCCGATCTCGGACAGGAGCAGCCCCAGTCGCACCCGCCGCTCGGCGATGCGGCGGTAGTCGTCGCGCTCGGACTCCATCTCCTCGCGCGCCTTGGCCGGATCGGCCTCGTGCGTCGCTTCATGCTCCAGCTGCTGCCAGATCTGCGCGAACTCGGCTTCGACCATCGACGGCGGCACCGGGAAGTCGTGACCTTCGGCCAGCTGATCGAGCAGCTTGCGCTTCATGTGCGTGCGGGTGAGCCCGTTCAGCTCCTGCTCGACCTGCCCGCGGAGCAGCCCGCGCAGCTGTTCGAGGCTCTCCAGCCCGAGATTTTTCGCCAGCTCGTCGTCGATCGCGCTCTCGCCCGCGGTGCGGACCGCCTTGATCGTGAGGTCGAAGGTCGCCGCCTTGCCCGCCAGCTCCTTGGCCTGATACTCGGCGGGAAAGGTGACATCGATCCGCCGCCCGTCGCCGACCACCACGCCGACGACCTGCTCCTCGAAGCCGGGGATGAGCCGGCCCGAGCCGAGCTCGACGCTCATGTCCTCGCCCGTGCCGCCGTCGAACGCGACGCCGTCGACCTTGCCGACGAAGTCCATCACGACGAGGTCGCCCATCGCCGCCGCATGGCCCTCGGGCGCGTCGTCCCACTTCTTGCCCTGCTCGGCGAAGCGCTGGAGCTGCTCGTCGACCTTGGCGTCCTCGGCGGGGACGGTGAGCCGTTCGAGCTTGATGCCGTCGATCGCGGGCGCGGGCACGTCGGGGAGCACTTCCAGCTCGACCTTGACCGCCGCGTCCTGCCCGGCCGCGTACTCGCCTTCCAGCTCGACGCTCGGCTGCGTCGCGGGGCGCAAGCGCTGCTCGGCGAGGAGCGTCTGCACGCCCTCCTGGATCGACGTGTTGAGCGCGTCCTGCGTCAGCGCGGGGCCGTGCATCTTGCGGACGAGGTTCTGCGGCACCTTGCCGGGGCGGAAGCCGGGCATCTTCATCTGCGGCGCGACGCGCTTCAGCTCGGCATCGACCCGCGACGCGACCTCGCCCGCGCTGATCGTCAGTCGGTAGGCGCGCTTGAGCCCCTCGTTGACCAATTCCTGAGTCTGCATCGCGAGCGCCTTCTTGTTCGGGAGATCGGGTGGGCGTCGCCCCGCCTCGATAAGCGCGAGGTACTGGTGCGGGCGAAGGGACTCGAACCCCCACATCTTGCGATGGCAGGACCTAAACCTGCTGCGTCTACCAGTTCCGCCACGCCCGCA
>CAXTTU010000379.1:0-597 GCA_964247225.1 uncultured Sphingomonas sp.
TGAACAGCGCGAGCGCCCAGAAATGCGGCGGCGTCCAGAGGAACACGAGGGAGAACAGCAGCAACGGCAGCGCGGCGACCTGCCCGGTCGCGGCGGCCCAGCCGATCAGCGGCGGAAACGCCCCCGCCGCGCCGCCGATGACGATGTTCTGCGGCGTCCGGCGCTTGAGCCAAACGGTGTAGACAAGGACGTAGAACAGGATGGAGACGGTCAGGATCGCCGCCGCAACCACGTTCACCGCCACCCCCATCAGGATGACGGAGAAGGCGGCGAGCCCGACCCCGAACTGCAAGGCGGCGGGCCGCTCCATCCGCCCATCGGGGAGCGGGCGCTTGGCGGTGCGGCGCATCACCCGGTCGATGTCCGCCTCCCACCATTGATTGAGCGCCCCCGCCGCCCCCGCACCGAGCGCGATGCACAGAATGGCAGTAAACCCGATTACCGGGTCGACATGGGTCGGCGCGGCAAGCAGCCCGCACAGCCCGGTAAACACCACCAGCGTCATCACGCGCGGCTTGGTCAACGCGAGAAAATCGCGCCAGTCGGCGGGCAGCGCGGGGGTGGCGAGGGTGGGGGTCATCGAGCGCGCGATATAGG